>JAPYQV010000465.1 GCA_029937205.1 Alphaproteobacteria bacterium | reverse complement strand
TCGGCGGTGTCCAGGCGCGCACCCTGCCGGTGCCGATGATGAACATCCTGAACGGCGGCGCGCATGCCGACAACGCCATCGATTTTCAGGAATTCATGATCATGCCGGTCTCGGCGCCGAACTTCGCCGAGGCGGTGCGCACCGGTGCTGAAATCTTCCACGCCCTCAGGAAGCGCCTGGCGGATGCCGGCCTCAGCACCAATGTCGGTGACGAAGGCGGCTTCGCGCCCAATCTCGCCAGCACCACCGAGGCGCTCGACCTGATCATGAAGTCGGTCGAGGCGGCGGGCTACCGGGTCGGTGAGGATGTGGTATTGGCCCTCGATGTGGCGGCGAGCGAGTTTTACCAAGGCGGCGTCTATGATCTGAAAGGCGAGGGGCGCAAGCTCGGCGTCGAGGAAATGATCGCGTTCTATAGCGACCTCACCGCGAAATATCCCATCGTCTCGATCGAAGATGGCCTCGACGAGGACGATTGGGATGGTTGGGCGGCCTTGACCAAGGCGCTCGGAAAAAATGTGCGCCTGGTCGGCGACGATCTCTTCGTCACCAATGTGGCGCGACTCTCGCGCGGCATAGATGAGGGTGTGGCCAACGCCATCCTGGTCAAGGTTAACCAAATCGGCACCCTCAGCGAAACCCTGGAAGCGGTGGAGATGGCCCAGCGCGCCGGCTATGCGGCGGTGATGTCGCACCGCTCCGGCGAAACCGAGGACGCCACCATCGCCGACCTCGCCGTCGCCACCAATTGCGGCCAGATCAAAACCGGCTCGCTGGCGCGCTCCGACCGCACGGCGAAATATAATCAGCTCATGCGCATCGAAGAGGATTTGGGCCCGAGCTCGGTCTATGCCGGGCGCAGCGTATTGCTGAAGAACCCAGGCTAAGAGGTTTCAAAAGAGCTAAAATTTCTCGGCTTTGTAGACAACCAACAAGCAGTGCTCCTTCACTTTGTCAAACAACTTTGATATGGTTGTATATTGAGTTAGTTTTACAATGAAGAAGAAGCATGGCCGTTAATTTTAATGTCGGAGATACTGTTCGCCTGAAGTCAGGAGGACCTCTTATGACAGTTACCGCTCAGGGAGAAAATGCAGGGGGGGGGTAAATACAGTGTGGTGTGATTGGTTCGACGATAACAAAGTGATCTCTGGCGTATTCCCCTGTGATGCCGTGATAGCGGAATAGCGGAGATTAGGCACGGGCAATGCCGTGTTTGATGTTTTGCATCGGTGTTCCACAAACATCAAACACGGCTACTGCAACGATTTAACCATACACAATAGTCCGGCCCAAAAGCCGGGGCCGGAAATTCATTGCACGGCTAAATCCGCTCAATAATTCCGCCTTTCATTGCCGAATCGTCAGGATTGTAGAGTGGTCTTGGACTACCAAATTCGACCCCAGAATCATTTGCTGCTCGCATTCGATAGAGCCGGAAAAGTTTCCAGTTATGGTCTTCGCCAGACGCGCTGGCTCTCGAAACTTGGAAGGCTCGCAACAACAAATTACCATCACTGCTACGGCCCAAAACATGTGGCTCAACAATACGTTCGCCGGGGTCGTAGTTGATCAAAAGGCGGTGCTTCTTGTCGATTGCTTCTCGTATTACGTCAAACATGTCGTTCGGTCTCCTTACAGAGTTTGAACGACACCAGGCTTGACATCGAGGGCACAGAGACTCAGTCTCCGGCTTGTAGATTCTGCTCCCGCGCCTGATGCCTTATCAATGCGGGGGCTTCAAAACTGAAGCCGTCGGTGTTTGTGCACCGGCGGCTTTATCTTTTGATAACCGTCAATACTTGGAGTCGCACAATCGAAGCTCGTTTGTCAATGGGTAGTGCCTGCTCAAGAGTGTTCTACTATATCTTGCATTGTAAATATCTACGCGAATGCCATTTTTGAGGGAAATATACTCGCAAAATTTATTCCAATCCATATTGTATTAAGCGCTCTCCACCACCTCGAAATCGTGGGTGACGTCCGCCGTTTTCGCCATCATTGCCGAGGCGGAGCAGTATTTATCGGCGGAGAGGCTGATGGCGCGCTCGACCTTGTCCGCATTCAGACCGCGCCCGGTGACGATGAAATGCATGTGAATCTTGGTGAACACCATCGGGTCCTCATCGGCGCGCTCGGCGTCCATCTCGACCACGCAATCGTCGATATTCTGGCGCCCCTTTTCGAGGATCTGCACCACATCCCAGGCCGAGCAGCCGCCGGTGCCGATCAGCACCAATTCCATCGCCGACGGACCAGGGCGGATGCCGTCTTTGCCCGATGCGGTGCCGAAGGGCAGGGTGAAGCCGCTGCCTGATACGCCGAGAAAGGTGCGTTTCTCGACCCATTTAATCTGCGCTTTCATTTTTTTTGATCCTTGGATTTCATCTGATTGTTGCTGGTATTCTATTGAATAGACTTGAGGAGGCGACAGAAATTGAAAATCACACGCGTTGAAACCATCCGCCTGGATGAATTCAGTAATCTCCTGTGGTTACGGTTACACTCAGATGAGGGCGTGATCGGCCTCGGCGAAAGTTTCTTCGGCGCGCGCGCCATCGAGGCTTACATTCACGAGACTGCTGCGCTGACTCTGCTTGGCCGGGATCCGCTGCAGATCGAGCGCATCCACCGCGACCTTACGCCCTATATCGGCTTTATCGGCACCGGCGCCGAGACGCGCGGGCGTTCGGCCATCGATCTGGCGCTGTGGGATCTGTGGGGGCGAGTGGCGGATCAGCCGGTTTATCAGCTCCTCGGCGGCCTCACCCACGACAAGATGCGCATCTACAACACCTGCGCCGGCTACCGATATGTCCGCTCCCGGCCGAATTGGTCGCTCGACGATTGGGGCACCGGCGGCGAAGCGGAAGGCCCCTATGA
>JAPYQV010000016.1 GCA_029937205.1 Alphaproteobacteria bacterium | reverse complement strand
GCCCTAATCCCCTTTACGCACTTCGGCCTCGTAATCATCCATCAATTGGCGCGTGATCGGGCCGACCTGATAATTATGTTCGTCGATCTCACCGACCGGCGTAACTTCGGCAGCGGTGCCGGTTAGGAACACTTCGTCGGCGTGGGCCAAATCTTCCGGCATGATCACGCGCTCGACCACCTCATAGCCGCGCTTGCGGGCCAGGTCCATGACCGTACGGCGCGTGATGCCGTCGAGGAAACAGTCCGGCGTCGGCGTGTGGATCACACCATTTTGTACGAGAAAGATATTGGCGCCGGTCGATTCGGCAACCTGGCCGCGCCAATCGAGCATCAGCGCATCGTCATAGCCCTCGGGCTCGACCGAATGGCGCGACAGGGTGCATATCATGTAAAGCCCGGCCGCTTTCGCCTTGACCGGCGCCGTGTTGGGCGCTGGCCGGCGCCATTTCGAGGTCTTCATGCGGATTCCGCTGTCGAGCCGGTCGTCACCGAACAGATTGGGCCAGGGCCAGGTAGCGATGGCGACGTGGGTCTTGGCGGCCTGGGCCGAGACGCCCATCATTTCGCTGCCACGCCACGCCACGGGGCGGACATAGCCATCGACAATATCCTGGCGCGCAATCAAATCGATGCACGCAGCGTTGATTTCCGCCGGCGTGAACGGTATTTCCATATCGAGCAGGGCGGCGGATTCAAACAGCCGCTCGGTGTGCTCGCTCAGTTTGAAAATACGGCGGGAATAAGCTCGCTCGCCCTCGAAAACGCAGCTCGCATAGTGCATCGCGTGGCTCAGAACATGAACTTTGGCGTCGCGCCACGGCACCATTTCGCCGTCAAACCAGATTACGCCGTCGCGGTCGTCAAAAGGAATTAGGTCCGCCATTTACGCTCCATCCCCGAATTTAATTGCTTTCACAATGTCGAAAGCGGTTGCGTTGGGTATCATCGCACGGCATATAAGTCAACATGACTGACATAAAATCTGGGCCAAATCCCCTGTTTCTGCGCCATGATGAGCTGCACCAGGGTATTGAGCTGCTGTTTTACGCTTACCGGGATTTCACCGCGGAATGCGATACGATCCTCGCCACATACGGATTTGGCCGCGCCCATCATCGCGTGATCTATTTTGTCGCCCGCAGCCCGTCGATCTCGGTGGCGGAACTGCTGGCCATATTGCGCATAACCAAACAGAGCCTGTCGCGCGTTCTCAGCCAACTGGTCGGCGACGAATTCATCTCCGTACAAAAGGCCGAGGCGGATCGGCGGCGGCGTCTTCTCAAGCTTACCGATAAGGGCTTGGAATTGGAGCGCCGCCTGTCCGAAGTCCAGCGCGCCCGCATTGGTGCCGCCTACCGCGCCGCCGGCGGCGATGCCGTGGCCGGCTACCGCAAAGTCCTGCTCGGCATCATCGATGAGACCGACCGCCGGCACTTCGAAAAGAATCGCTGAGGCACCCCGGCGCCCCCGCGCCCCCGCGCCCATGGTTTTGGCATATCGGGGGAAGCTTGGCTTATACTTCCCATATGAGCGTGGAAAAGACGCAGGCGATTGACGGCGAAGCACCGCACATCATGGTGGTCGATGACGATGATCGCCTGCGCAAGCTGTTGCGGCGTTATCTGAGCGAGAACGGCTACCGTGTGACCACCGCGCAAAGCGCCGCTGACGCGGAAGCCAAGTTGCGCGGGCTGACCTTCGATCTGCTGGTGCTCGACGTCATGATGCCGGGCGAAAACGGTGTCGATTTTACCCACCGCCTGCGCCAGAGTTTGCCGGTGCCGATCCTGTTGCTGACGGCGATGGGCGAAGCGGAGGATCGCATCGCCGGGCTTGAAAGCGGTGCCGATGATTATCTCACCAAGCCGTTTGAGCCGCGTGAATTGTTGCTGCGCATCGCCACCATCCTCAGGCGCACCCAGGCCGTACCGCCGCTGGTGGTTGAGACCGCGGTAAGAATCGGCGCCTTTGAATTTCATCCGGCGCGCGGCGAGTTGACCCGGGAAGGCGAGAGCGTGCGCCTGACCCATACCGAAGCCCAGCTCCTTATCTTGTTCGTCAGCCAGCCCGGTGTCACTCTCAGCCGTGACGAGCTGTGCCGGCAAAGCGGCATTGACGCCGGCGGGCGCGCCATCGATGTGCAGATCACCCGTCTGCGCCGCAAAATTGAAGCCGACCCGCGCAGCCCCCGCTATCTCTGCACTGTATGGGGCGAAGGTTACGCCTTGCGACCGGATTAGAAGCGGCTATGGCGGCAACAGGCAAAAGATTGATCAAGCGCTTTACCCCGAAGAGACTGTTCTGGCGTTCTCTCCTGATCCTGTTGATTCCCATGGTGCTGCTGCAGGGCGTCGTCGCCTACATCTTTTTCGAACGCCATTGGGATACGGTGAGCCGGCGGCTCGCGCTCGGCCTGACCGGCGACATCGTTTATGTCATGCGCACCATACAAAAATATCCCGAGGACGAGTTCCGCGAGTGGACGCTGCGCGCCGCGCACCGCGAAATGCAAGTAAACGCGGTGTTCGAGAAAGGCGCCCACCTGCCGGCCGAGGCACCGCCGATAAGTCGCAAAATGGATCGATTGTTGCACCACGCGCTCTCGGAGCGGTTGGTCATTCCGTTTCACATCGATACGCGGCGCGACGACAGGAACATATCGATCCGCATCGAATTGAAAGAGGGTGTGCTCAATATTCTCACGCCGCGCAAACGCATGTTTTCCACCACGGTCAATATTTTTGTGCTGTGGATGGTCGGCACCGCACTGGTCGTGACCGGCATCGCAATTTTCTTCCTGCGCAATCAAATTCAGCCCATACGCCGTCTCGCGGCGGCCGCCGAGGCGTTCGGCAAAGGTCGGCCGGAGGTTGATTTCAAACCCGGCGGCGCCAGCGAGATTCGCCAGGCCGGCGCGGCCTTCCTCGATATGCGCGAGCGCATTGCGCGCCATATTGACCAGCGCACGGAAATGTTGGCCGGCGTCTCGCACGATCTGCGCACGCCGCTCACCCGCATCAAGCTGCAATTGACCATGCTGCGCGAGACCAGCCCGGACGCGGGCACGGAAATATCCGATCTCGAATCCGATATCGCCGAGATGGAAAAGATGATCGACGAATATCTTGATTTTGCCCGCGGGCAGGGCGGCGAAACTCCGGTGCCGGCGGACCTCTCCGCGCTGCTCGGCGATATTGTCGAGAGCGCGCGGCGCAACGGCACGGTGCTGGGGCTCGAAACCGAGCCTGCCTTGACCCTGCCGCTCCGGCCCAACGCCATCAGGCGTTGCCTGACCAATCTGATCGACAACGCGGTGCGCTACGGCGAGCAGGTCGAGGTTCGGGCACAGCGCGTTGGCGACAGCGTGGAAGTTATCATCGAAGACGACGGTCCCGGCATTCCGCCCGAAAGCGTGGAAGACGTGTTCAAGCCGTTTTACCGCCTGGATAATTCGCGCAGTCCAAATTACGCCGGCGCTGGTCTCGGGCTGGCGATCGCGCGCGATGTGGCGCGCGGCCATGGCGGTGAAATCACGCTGCAGGAAAGTGCGCTCGGTGGCCTGCGCGCGGTGTTACGCCTGCCGGTGTAGGGTGCGCCTAAAAGAGCCGCGCACCGTTGGCGACCGTTTGATCGGGTGCGATCAGCACCACCGCGCCGTCTTCTCCCGGAAATCCAAGCACCAGAACCTCGGACATAAACCTCCCGATCTGCTTGGCCGGAAAATTGACCACGGCGGCAACCTGCCGTCCGATCAGGTCGGCGCAATTATAATTTCCCGTCAGTTGGGCCGACGTCTTGCGCTCGCCAATCTCAGAGCCGAAATCGAGCCATATCTTATAAGCGGGCTGGCGCGCCTCGGGATAAGGCTCGGCGCGTATGATTGTGCCGGCACGAATATCAACTTTGAGGAAATCCTCGAACGAGAAGAATGAGTCAGCCGGCACCGGCCTCTACCGGTCCGGATTCCGGCGCCCGTCGCGGGCCGCGAAGAATGCCCAAAAGCCGTTCGGCGCGCTGCAATTGACGGTCGAGCGACGCCATGGTGCGCGCCATATCCTCGCTGTCATCGTTGAACCAGGTGCGCAAAACAGCGAGATAGATAAGCGCCAAGCCTTTGATGCGAAGCTGCCCGCGCACGCCGGAGGACGACATATTCGCCGCTTCCATCATCCAGCGCATGGAGCGGTATAGGCTGAACGGACCCCGTGCCAGGGCTTCTACATCGGATGTATGCGCGCGAAAGATCGAGCGCACTGCCTCTTTGTGCGGGTTCATGGCATCGAAGCGCTTCATCAACACATCGAACAACCGCTCGCGGCTGGATTTATCGGCCAGTTCCGGATCGAGGTCGTTGAGCACGGCCTCATCCACGCGCGTCGTATAGGCGGCAATGATCGCTGTTTTCGATGGAAAGGTAGCGCGCAGTTGCGCCAATGTCAGGTCGGCGGCCTCGGCGATATCGCTGAGGCTGGTATTGGCCCAACCTTGTGCCGCTGCCAGCTCCAAAGCATGGTCAACGATCAGGCGGGGAAAATCGGTTTTCCTGGGCATATTCGGCTAACGGCCTTCTCTGCCGGGATTAAAAACGTCATGCTACCTGTATGTAGGCTTTGCCTCGCTGCGGGTCAATTGATGGCGCAAAATTTATCCGGCAAGCGCCTTTGATCGGCGCGTCGCGGCGTCGACAGCACGCCGCATTAAGCGGCCGAGGCCATCCTCGGCCATCAACACCTCCAGTGCCGCCGCCGTGGTACCGCCCGGGCTGGTGACGTTGATACGGAGCTGGCGCGGCGAGTCCTCGGAGCGGTGCGCCAATTCGCCAGCGCCGCGCACCGTCGTCTGCGCCATACGCATGGCAAGATCCGGTGCAAGCCCGGCATCGGCACCGGCGGCGGCAAGCGCTTCGATCAACAGGAAGACATAGGCCGGGCCGCTGCCGGAGACCGCCGTGACCGCGTCCATATGCGCTTCATCGCTTACCCAGGCGACCTCGCCCACCGCTTCAAGCAAGCTTTGGCAACGCGCCTTCTGTGCCGCGCTGACATATTTGTTGGCGCACGCCACCGTCATGCCGAGGCCGATCGCCGCTGGCGTATTGGGCATGGAACGGACCACCGGGCAGGCGCCGAGATGGCTCTCAAACAGCTTTATGGTGCAGCCGGCGGCGATCGACATAAATACCGTGTCGTCGCCGGCCAGGGATTTATAGTGCGGCACCACCGCCGCCATGACCTGCGGCTTGACCGCGAAGATGACGATTGCCGCGTGCTGCGGCAGCGCCGAGGTATCGGCGCCGACGTTAACGCCCATTTCGGACAACCGTTTGGCCTGGGCAGGGTCGGGCTCGATCACATGAACATCGCTTGCGGCAACGCCGCTGTCGAGCCAGCCGGCGAGCAGCGCGCTGCCCATCTTGCCGCCGCCGGCGAGAACAATGCCGCCGGAAATATCCATCGTGCCTAAGCTTCGCCGGCAGTCTCGAAGAGCGCCGCTTCAAGCGCCTCGCGCGGCGATTTTCCGGCCCAGATGACGTGCTGAAATGCCGGGTAAAAGCGATTGCATTCCTGCAGGGCAATACCGAGCATATCTTCTATCTGTGCTTCCGCCGGGTGTGGCGCGCCGCGAAAAATAAAAGTATGGCGCCAGGTCGGGCGTCTTTCGTCCTGGCGCAGATCGAAGTGGCCAAGCCACATTTTCTCGTTGATCAGGGCCAATAGGTTACAGACATCGGTGAGGCGCTCGCCCGGCACTTTCATATCGTAGCCGCAGCGGAATTCCAGCGCATCAACATCGGCGCTGTAAGCGAACCACATCTCATAGGCGCACCACGGGCCGGTATAATGCGCCGCCAGCAATTCCTCATCGTCGAAGCGCTCAAACGGTAAATCCGCGGCACCTGCGACGCGCTCGACAATATCAAGCGGGCTGTCATCTTGGAAATGTGCAGAGCTTAGAATGGTCGACATGCGCTTATCCGTGTTGCGGTTCTGCACAATTCTCGAATCGCCCAGCCTAACACACTGATATCTATATCTTGTGGCACCTGACCGCGCGTACCTAAATCATGTTGCTTCACACAATAGTGTGTGTGGCGGCCAAATCAAAGCGCAAAATATAGTATGGTCGATCAAGCGTTCCCGCCTGATGGGGAAATCGGCGCTGTGCGCCTATGCGCTGTCCTTGTTGGTTTTCAGCGCCGCTTCCAGCTGTTCGACGCGCAGCTGAAGCGCCTCCTGCTCGGTCCGCGCCTTCGCCGCCATTTCCTTGACGGCGTCGAATTCGTCCCGGCTCACCATGTCCATGGTGGCTAGAATGCGCTCGAACTGGCGTCTGAAAATGGCTTCAAACTCGCCCTTAACGCCGCCGGCCGCACCCATCGCACTGCTGGCGACACGGGCCAAATCATCCAATATTCGGTTGTCGGTCTGCATTTCGTACTCCAAGCCGCAATTCAACTTTATAATAAGCTGTATTCGCCGAATAATCACCCGTCCACACCTTGCGGGCCCCTGGCGATGGGCAATATGTTGGGCGATATAAGGTGCGTTTGGCGGTTGCGCGCCACTGCACGGAATATTTACGGAAATTTTGGTGATAACAGCGCATGATATTAGTGACGGGCGGAGCCGGTTTTATTGGCTCGAATTTGGTCGCCGGGCTGGAACAGAGCGGCGCCGGGCCGCTTGCGGTATGTGATCGCACGGGCGCCGGCGACGGCGGACGGACCGTCGCCAAGCGCCGCCTTGAGGCGACCATCGAACCCGAGGCACTGTTCCCGTTCCTCGACGCTCACCGCGCCGAGATGCGGGCGGTTTTTCACTTGGGCGCACTCTCTTCGACCATGGAAACCGATGCCAGTCTGTTTGCGCGCAACAATTATCGCTTGAGCCTGGATTTGTGGCGCTGGTGTGCGGCGGCGGACGTGCGTTTTATCTATGCCTCCTCGGCGGCAACATATGGCGACGGCGCCATGGGATTTGACGATGATGGATCGCAAAGCGCCTTGGCGGCGCTGCGCCCGCTCAATCTCTATGGCCGCAGCAAGCATTTGTTCGACCGCCGCGTCGCCGCGCTGGTGGCCAAAGGTGCCGCCCAGCCACCGCAATGGGCGGGGCTTAAATTTTTTAACGTCTATGGCCCGAATGAATATCACAAGGGCAATCAAAAAAGCGTTGTCGCCACCGCCTATGCCGCCGCCGCCGCAGGCCAGCCGGTGCGCCTGTTCAAATCCTACGATGCGAAATATGCCGATGGCGGGCAACTGCGCGATTTTGTCTGGGTCGGGGATTGCGTTGCCGTAATGTTGTGGCTGTTGCAACATGAGGATGTCAGCGGGCTGTTCAATGTGGGCAGTGGCCGGGCGCGTAGTTTCGAGGATTTGGCCAAGGCGCTCTTCGCTGCCCTCGGGCGGGCGCCGGAGATTGAATATATCGACATGCCGGAATCGATTCGGAATCGCTATCAATATTATACCGAGGCGCGCATGACGCGCCTCAGGGATGCCGGGTTTGACCAGCCTCCGACCTCCCTCGAGGCCGGCGTGGCGAACTATGTGCGTGATTATCTAACCCAAGAGGACCCCTATCGATGAGCCTCGCCTTGGCCTTTCCCAATTTGGATCCGGTGATCGTCAGCTTCGGCCCTGTCGCGATCCGCTGGTATGCGCTTGCCTATGTCGTCGGGCTGGTTCTCGGTTGGCGTTACATTCGCTATCTCGCCAAGGGGGCGATCCCCGGTCTCGACAAACGCGCCGCCGACGATTTCCTGGTGTGGTGTACGCTCGGCGTCATATTGGGCGGGCGGCTCGGTTATGTCATTTTCTATCAGCCGAGTTATTTTATCGAGCATCCGGGGCAAATTCCCGTCGTTTGGCAGGGTGGCATGTCCTTCCATGGCGGCATGCTGGGCGTCGTCGGTGCGCTGCTGTTGTTCGCCCGGCTGCGCAAGCTGAATTACCTCGCGGTCGCCGATGCCGCCGCCGCCGCCGTCCCGATCGGGCTGTTTTTCGGGCGCGTTGCCAACTTTATCAATGGCGAGCTCTATGGCCGGGCGAGCGATGTGTCGTGGGCCATGGTCTTTCCCGGTGGCGGGCCGGAAGCGCGCCATCCGAGCCAACTCTATGAAGCGGCCCTCGAGGGCTTGCTGTTGTTCATCATATTGACGGTGCTGGTGTTTGTCTTTCGTGCCGGCCGGCGCCCCGGCGTGGTGACCGGTGTCTTTCTGATCGGCTATGGCCTGTCGCGCATGGTGGTCGAATTGTTCCGCGAGCCGGACGCTTTCTTGGGCTTCATCTTCGGCGGCATTTCCATGGGCCAGATACTGTCCCTGCCAATGGTGCTCTTCGGCCTCTATCTGGTCCTGCGCACGCGGCCCTGGCGGCCCTTGCCGCAAACCGCGGGAGGATAAGCCCTGACTCCGCTCGGCCTGCGTCTGAAAGACATGATCGAGCACAGCGGCCCGATTTCGCTGGCGCGCTACATGGCGCTGTGCCTGAGCGATCCCGACTTCGGCTATTACACCCAGGGCGAGCCGATCGGCGCGGCCGGGGATTTTGTCACCGCGCCCGAAATCAGCCAGATGTTCGGCGAGCTGATCGGCTTGTGGTGCGCCGTGACCTGGCGTCAACTGGGTGCGCCGGCGCCGGTCAATCTGGTCGAGCTTGGCCCCGGACGCGGCACTCTGATGAAGGATGCGCTGCGCGCCATCCAGGCCGAGCCGGCGTTCGCGCGCGCCCTTACCCCGCATCTTGTGGAAACCGGCGCGCGCCTGCGTGCGGCGCAACAACGCACACTGGCTGGCACTCCGGCGACCTGGCACAACGACCTGACAACGTTGCCGCCGGGTTCCGTGCTGGTGCTCGCCAACGAGTTTTTCGACACCTTGCCGGCGCAGCAATATGAGAAACGCGAAGATGGCTGGCGCGAACGCCAGGTGACTTACCGGGAGGAGGCGTTTCAGCCGTATTTGTCGGAGATGCCGTGCGCTCTCGACCGGGCGGGCGACATCGGCGATGTGTTCGAACAGGCGCCGGCGCGCGAGCATTACATGGCCGATATCGCGGCACGCCTGCACGCCGAGGGCGGTGCCGCGCTGATTATCGACTATGGCCATGTGAAGAGCGCCAATGGCGATACCTTGCAGGCGGTGCGCGCACACCAGGCGCAATCCCTGTACGCCGAACCGGGTCTGGCCGATTTGACCTCGCACGTGGATTTCGAAGCCTTGTGCCGTGCGGCGATGGGCGTCCAGAGCCATGGCCCGGTGACGCAAGGGAACTTCCTGCGCAGCCTCGGCATCGAGGCGCGGGCGGCGGCCTTGCAACGCACGGCTTCTGCGCCGCAGGCACGGGATATCGGCAGCGCGCTGAACCGCCTGCTTGATCCCCGGCAGATGGGGCAATTGTTCAAGGTAATGGCATTGAATCCGCTTGGCAGCGCGCCGCCGGCCGGTTTTGAACGGCCGGAAGGCGCGCGCCTGGCAGCGCATGGAACCACCGCATGACCACGCTGTTCGAGCATGCCGCATTGGCGGCACCAGGCGTGGTGCGGCACGGCTTTTTGGGCCGCCGCGGCGGCGTCAGCAACGGCCTCTATGAATCGCTCAATTGCGGCTACGGCTCGGATGACGATGCCCCGGCGGTGCGCGAGAATAGAGCCCGGGCGGCGGCGGCATTCGGCCGCTCGGCGGACGATCTTTGCACCGCCCATCAGGTTCACGGCGATGTTGCGATACGTGTGGAAACTGCCTGGCCGCACGGTGAGGCGCCGCGTGCCGACGGCTTGGTGAGCAATACGCCGGGTGTCGTTCTCGGCATCCTCACTGCCGATTGCGCGCCGGTGCTGCTCGCCGACGGTGACAACCGCGTCATCGGCGCATTCCACGCCGGGTGGCGCGGCGCGCTCGGCGGTATTGTCGAATCCTCAGTGCGGGCGATGCTCGCGCTGGGCGCCAACGTGAGCGCTATCCGCGCCGTGATCGGGCCCTGTATCGGGCCGGATTCCTATGAAGTGGGCGCCGAATTTCCCGCCCCTTTTCTTGCCCATGACCCTGCCGCCGAGCTGTATTTTCGCCCGGCGCCTCGGCACGGCCATTTTCTGTTCGACCTGCCCGGCTACGTGGCCCATCGGCTGAACCGGCAGGCGCTCGGCGAGGTTGCCGCGCTCGGCCGCGATACCTACGCTGAAGAGGCCGATTTTTTCAGCTATCGGCGCAACAGCCGAAACGGCCAGCGCGATTATGGCCGTCTGCTCTCCGCCATCACCTTGGAGGCCTGAAACGCATGCCGCACATGATCATGTTTCTCGCTTTCCTGTTCGTCGGGCTCGTGGCCGGCTGTGTGTTTATGTGAAGGTATCACTGGTGAGGTTGCCGGCTATCCTCGCATGCGTGTTTTTGCTCGCTGCTTGCGGTTCCTTGCCGCGCCCGTTTCAGCCTGAGGAAAAAGCGCCACCCGGCGCCCTTGAAGCGGCACTTGGCGCCCGCGCCGGGGTGTTTGTCGAAGCCATTCCCGGTTTGGATGCGGCGCAATCGGAGCGCCTGACGGCGGCTCTTGTCCGTGCCTTGCATGCCCGCGATGTGGCGGCCGGCCGGCAAACTAGCAACCGTGCGAGCTACCGAATTGCCGCGTGGCAAGACGAAACAGGAAGGTTATTTTGGTCTTTGGCGGCGCCCGGCGGCACCATTGTTTTGCAATTCGAGGAAGCGGTGGCGCACGAGGATAGCCGCATCGAAGCGGCGGCAGCGCGTTTTGCCGACTATTTCAACCCGCCCGAGGCGGTGACGGAGACACTCGGTGCGCCATCCCGATTAACACTTTCAGTTCAGGCCGTGGACGGCGCGCCCGGCGATGGCCGCGCATCGCTGACCCGGGCCATGCGCCGCGCTTTGGCGGCCTATGGCTTGCAATCCACCAAATCCCTCGAAAATGCCGATTTTGTCGTGCTCGGAAGCGTTTATCTGGCTGATGCGGCGAATTCGAGCGGCCATCAATCGATCGCCGTGGATTGGACCGTGCTGTCCCCCGATGGCGCGCGCGTCGGGACGGTAAACCAAAGCAACGTTATCCAGAAAGGCACGCTCGATGGCGCTTGGGGGCCCGTGGCGCGCGTTGTGGCCGAGAATGGCGCGGACGGAATCATCGCTATGCTGGAGCGTGTCGGCGCCATTCATTAGAGTGCCAAAAGAGGGCAATAATTATTGCCGCCAAGAGCGTTTACAGCCCAACATCGGCTTGATACATTCCGCCGCGCCGAATGGGCAACTCCATGCGTAAATTTTACGAACCGCCGGTCTCGCCACAAGCCGCCCGGCGCGTGGCCGTTATTGGAGAGTAAGATCAATGAAGCTCCTCGCCGGAAACAGTAACCGGCCTCTTGCCAAAGCCATTGCCGCTTCGCTCAATATTCCATTGACCAAAGCCACGGTCCGGCGTTTTTCGGACAATGAGATTTTTGTCGAGATCCACGAGAATGTGCGTGGTGAGGACGTTTTCGTGATCCAATCGACCTCCTCGCCGGCCAACGACAATATGATGGAGTTGTTAATCTGCCTGGATGCGCTCAAACGCGCTTCGGCGCGGCGCATTACTGCGGTGCTGCCCTATTTCGGTTACGCCCGCCAGGATCGGAAATCAGCACCGAGAACGCCCATATCGGCCAAACTGGTGGCCAACCTGATTGCCACCGCCGGCGCAAACCGGGTGCTGACCCTCGATCTGCATGCCGGGCAAATTCAGGGATTCTTCGATATTCCCGTCGATAACCTCTATGCCGCCGGCGAAATGATCAGCGATATCGAGCGCAGCATGCCGACGGATAATCTGATGGTGGTGTCGCCCGATGTCGGCGGCGTGGTCCGGGCGCGCGCCATTGCCAAGCGCCTCGATGCGGATCTTGCCATCGTCGACAAGCGGCGCGAGAAAGCCGGTGTGTCGGAAGTCATGAATATTATCGGCGATGTCGACGGCCGCGTCTGTGTGATGGTCGACGATATTGTCGATTCGTCGGGAACCCTATGCAATGCCGCGGCAGCCTTGAAGGGGGCCGGGGCCAGCGAAGTGCATGCCTATGTGACCCATGCCGTACTCTCCGGCGGCGCCGTGGCGCGGGTCTCCGCCTCCGACCTCAAATCCCTGGTGGTGACCGATTCTATTGCCATGACCGAGGCGATGCGGATTTCAGACAGCGTCAAGACCCTCTCTATTGCAAAATTAATGGCGGAGGCGATCCGGCGCATCAGCGCGGAAAGCTCCGTCTCCAGCCTGTTCAATTGAACCGAACAGCGAACGTGTAAGGAAAAGACAATGAGCGATACAAATATGATTAACGCCGAGACGCGTGAACTGACCGGCAAGGGGCCGGCCCGCAGAATGCGCAACGAGGGCCGCATGCCGGCCATCATCTATGGCGGCAAGGGCGAGCCGATCGGCGTATCGGTAAACACCGCCGAACTGCGCAAGGAATATCGCCGCCCCGGATTCTTCACCCGTCTCTATGATATCAAACTCAATGACGACACGGTGCGTGTCCTGCCGCGTGAGGTACAGCTTCATCCGGTGACCGATATACCGCTGCACGCGGATTTTCTGCGCTTCGTCAAAGGCGCGAAGGTCGCCGTTTACGTCGCTGTCCGGTTCGTGGGGCAGGAAGAATGCGAGGGCCTGAAACGTGGCGGCGTGATCAACGTGGTGCGCCATGAAATCGAACTGATGTGCCCGGTCGAAGCCATCCCCGATGGCCTGGTGGCCGATATCGCCGGCATGAATATCGGCGACAGCGTGCATATCAGCCAGATTGAACTGCCCGAAGGCGTCACGCCGACCATTACCGACCGCGACTTTACCGTTGCCACCATCGCCGCGCCGACGATTCACGTCGAAGAAGAAGTAGAAGGTGAGGAAGACGAGGAAGACGAAGAGGGCCTGGAAGGCGAAGAGGGCGAAGAAGGCGAGGAAGGCGAAGAGGGCGAAGAAGGCAAGAAAGATTCGGAGGGCTCGGACTCTTAGTCGCGCGACAGTCGGCGGCCGGCGGCCGGCGGCCGGTCCGCGCGCGGACCGCGTGAAATCTTATGTATGTTCTCGCCGGCCTCGGCAATCCAGGCGCCCGCTATGCCCGGAACAGGCACAATATCGGCTACTTGGTGGCCGACGAAATTGCGCGGCGACATGGCTTCGAGAGGTTTCGCAGCCGCTCGCGGCTGTCCGGCGATATCGCCGAGGGTCGGATCGGCGAGACCCGTGTGGCGGTGCTCAAGCCGACGACCTTCATGAACGAATCGGGGCGCGCGCTCGGTGCGGTGCTGCGCTACTACAAGATCGAGCCCGAGCGGCTCTTTGTCTTTCATGACGAGCTCGACCTGGCGCCCGGCAAGGTGCGGGTCAAACGGGGTGGTGGCAGCGCCGGACACAACGGCCTGAATAGTGCGACCGCCCATATCGGTGCGGATTATTGGCGCGTGCGAATGGGCATCGGCCACCCCGGTGATAAGGATCTGGTGCACGGTTATGTCCTCAGCGATTTTTCCAAGGCGGAAGCGCTGTGGCTGGAAAAGCTCGTCGATGCGGTTGGCGACGCTTCCGGGCTTTTGTTAAGTGGCGTCGAAAACGATTTTATGACCCGCGTTGCCTTATTGGCGCCGCCACCGGCCCGGCCCGCCAAGCTAGGCAACAAACAGAAAAGCGAAGAAGAACAGAAAAATGGGATTTAGATGCGGCATCGTCGGTTTGCCCAATGTCGGTAAATCGACCCTTTTCAACGCGCTCACCAATGCGGCGCTCGCGGATACCGGAAACTATCCGTTTTGCACGGTGGAGCCCAATGTCGGGCGGGTACCGGTACCGGACCGCGAGCTTGAAACCGTGGCAAAGATCGCCGCTTCGGCGAGCATCGTGCCGACCATGCTTGAGGTATTGGATATCGCCGGCCTGGTGCGCGGCGCCAGCCAGGGCGAGGGGCTTGGCAATAAGTTTCTTGCCCAGATCCGCGAGGTCGAGGCGATCCTTCACGTGGTGCGCTGTTTTGAAGACGACCAGATCAGCCATGTCGAAGGCCCGGTCGATCCGATCCGCGATATCGATTTGATCGAGACCGAGCTGATGCTGGCCGATCTCGAAAGCCTGGAGCGTCAATTCGATGGCGTGGTCAAGCGCGCGCGCGGCAATGACAAGGAAGCCAAGGCTTTGCAGCCGCTGATCGAGCGCGCGCTCGAGATGTTGCGCGACGGCAAACCGGTGCGCGCCCTCAGCCTCAACGATGACGAACGGCCGCTGTTGCGCATGCTGCATCTGCTGACCGCCAAACCGGTGCTCTATGTCTGCAATGTCGATGAGGACAGTGCGCAGGCCGGCAATGCCTTGAGCGCGGCGGTGGCTGAGCGCGCCGGCAAAGAAGGCGCCGAAGCGGTGATCGTTTCGGCCGCCATCGAATCTGAAATCGCGGCACTTGGAGATGCCGAGGAAAAGCGCGCCTTCCTGGACGATCTCGGCCTCGAGACCGCCGGGCTTGAGCGAGTTATTCATGCCGGCCACCATCTCCTCGGCCTGATCCGCTTTCTCACCGCCGGCCCCAAAGAGGCGCGCGCCTGGACGATCCGGAAAGGCGCTCCCGCGCGCGACGCGGCGGGCGGTATTCACAGCGACATGGCGCGCGGCTTCATCTGCGCGGAAACCATCTCGTTCGAGGATTTCGTCGCCTGCGACGGCGAGGCCGGCGCCAAGACGGCCGGCAAGATGCGCCAGGAGGGCGCCGACTATGCGGTACAGGAAGCCGATGTGATCCTGTTTCGCTTCAACGTCTGAAATCTGCTATGCAAGTGTGAAACGCAATATAAGGGAGGTCGCTGTGGGAGAGTTTGTCGTGTTGCAGGCCGAGGACGGGCACAGTTTCGACGCCTACCGTGCCGCGCCAGAGGGCACGGCCAAAGCCGGGCTGCTGGTGATTCAGGAAATATTCGGCGTCAACGGCCACATCCAATCGGTCTGCGATGGCTTTGCCGCGGACGGCTATCTCGCCATCGCGCCGGCGGTTTTTGACCGCAAACAGCGCAAGGTCGATTTGGGCTACAGCGCCGAGACCGTGGCCGAGGGCCGCGCGCTGAAGGACGATGTCGGCTGGGACGACCCCATACCCGACATGAACGCCGTGCTCACCGCGCTGCGCGATAGTTTGGGCGAAAACGCAAAAATCGGCGTGGTCGGCTATTGCTGGGGCGGCACTCTTGCCTGGCTTGCCGCCTGTCGCCTGGAGACGGATTGCGCCATCGGCTATTACGGCGGACAAATCGGCCAGTTCCTGACGGAGCAGCCGCGCTCCCCCACCATGCTGCATTTAGGCACGGAAGATAGCGGCATTCCCATGGAAACCGTGGATGCCGTCCGCGAGGCCCATCCGGCAGTCGAGATTCATGTCTATGAAGGCGCCGGCCACGGCTTCGCCTGCGATCAGCGCGCCGATTATCACCCGGCGGCGACGGCGCTGGCGCGCGAGCGCAGCATGGCCCATTTCGCCGAGCATTTAGGCTGACACAAATGACAGATGAAAGCCGGCCGGTTCGTCTCGGCATTATCGGCGGCAGCGGCCTTTATCAGATAGACGAGCTTAACAATGCGGAGTGGGTGCGTGTCGAATCACCCTTCGGCGAACCATCCGATCAAATTCTGCTGGGCAATCTCGAGGGCCTCGATGTGGCCTTTCTGCCGCGCCACGGACGTGGTCACCGTATCCCGCCAGGGGAGATAAATTTTCGCGCCAATATCGATGCGCTGAAGCGCGTCGGCGTCAGCGATATTATTTCGCTGAGCGCCGTGGGTTCGTTGCGTGAAGACCTGGCGCCGGGGGATTTCGTCGTTATCGATCAATTCATCGACCGCACCTTTGCTCGCGTCAAAAGCTTCTTCGGCGCCGGGCTAGTCGCGCATGTCTCCATGGCCCATCCGGTGTGCGGTCGCGTCGGCGCCAGTCTGATGCAGGCGGCCGGAAAAATATCCGATATGCGCGCGGTTCATGGCGGCACCTATCTGGTTA
>JAPYQV010000015.1 GCA_029937205.1 Alphaproteobacteria bacterium | reverse complement strand
CTACTCGAATGGTGTTGCGGGTAGAGCTTGACGTGGGGAGTGCAGAATAATGGTTTCGGAACGGCAAAGGATTTTCCGCGAGACGTATCGTTCGCGGATGGTCGGTTGGTACAATGGTTACGCTCATGTGCTGATCATCTATGGCATCGGCGCCGGTCTCCTCTATGTCTTCATCCACAATATGGCGGGGGTTCAGTGGTGGGAGTGGCTGACTGTCCCGGTCGCCTTCCTGCTGTGCAACATCTTCGAATGGTCCGTCCATCGCTATGTCATGCACCGCCCGATCAATTTACCGGGCCTGAAGGCGGTCTATAATCGGCACACGCTGAACCATCACCAGTTCTTCACCGACAGCGAGATTCGTTTCCTCAATCATCGCGACTGGCGTGTCACCGTGTTCCCGACCTACGCTCTTGTCGTCTTCACCTTGATGTCGATTGTGCCGGCCTTGATCCTCGGCCTGCTGATCTCGTCCAATGTCGGCTGGCTGGTCATTTCCACCACGATCGGCATGTACCTGCTCTATGAGTTCATGCATCTTTGCTGTCACGTCGACGAAAACCGGCTGGTCGCCAATTTTCCCTTCGTCAATACGCTGCGCCGTCATCACACCGCGCATCACAACACCCGCCTGATGATGGAGCGCAACATGAACCTGACCTTCCCGATCGCCGACTGGCTGTTCGGTACCTCGGACCTCAATCGCGGGCTGCTCGGCCATTTGCTCAATGGCTACAGCACCAAGCATATTCGCGGCGATCTGCGCAGCGCACCGAAAACACCGGTTGAAGCTGCATCAGGCACCTTGACGGTTTAGGCGAGAAATCATGCCGACCAACATTAAGATCATCGTCTCCGCTCTGATCGTCCTGGCCGCCCTGGTGGCAGCCTATTTCGAGCATCAGGCCGCCGGCAGCATCAAATGGTTCATCATCGGCCTCGGCCTGTTCATGGCCGGTTCGCTGTGGATATTCCCGGAGCCGAAGAAAGAGGCGCGCCCGCCTGAGAATTAGAGCGGCCGCGCTGCTTCAGCGTACGCCATGATGCTCAAGCGGCCGCGCGGTGCTATCCTCGCGCTCTCTAAAATAATCGCCGCACCAGGGAGCGAGACCATGCCCACCACGATCGAAATCGAAAACAAAAACCGCATCTGCCATATCCGCCTCAACCGGGTGAAGCAGATGAATTCCCTGTCCTTCGAACTGATGGACGAACTCTCCGCGGCACTGCGCGAGGCCGATGCCGACGACGCCATCCGTGTCGTCGTTCTCGGCCATAACGGCGCGCATTTCGGCGCCGGCTACGATCTCAAGGATGACTGGGCCGGGCGTTTTGATCTCGATACCGCAATCGGTGCGCGCACCATGCTGCGCGCCTGCCTCGAATTTGAGTTTGGGCCGTGGGATTGCTCCAAGCCCGTCATTGCCATGGTGCGCGGCTACTGCCTGGCCGGAAGCTGCGAGCTCGCCATGATGTGCTGCGTCACCTTCGCCTCCGAAACCGCCATGTTCGGCGAGCCCGAGATCCGCCATTCCACTTCGCCGCCGGTGGTCGTCATGCCGTGGCTGATCGGGCTGAAGAAGGCGCGCGAGCTGCTCTATACCGGCGAGTTGATCGACGCCCCGGAGGCGCATCGCCTCGGCATGGTCAACCATGTCGTGGCGGACGGTGAACTCGAGGCGGCGACCCTGAAATATGCGCGGCGCGCCGCACAAATCTCGCTCGTCGGTCTTCAGACGACCAAGGCGTCGATCAACAGGGGGGCCGAAATCGCCGGCTTCCGCGCCGCGGTCGACTATGGCGTCGAGACCGGCGCGATTCTCGATGCGACGCCCACCGAGGCGCACACCAAATTCCTGGAAATTGCCCAGAAGGACGGGCTCAAAGCTGCGGTTCGCTGGCGCGAGAGCCAATTCGAGGACTAAGGTAAAGCGCCCGATGAGATCGGTCTCATCGGGCGAAAAAGCCGGCTACCCCATCACTTCGTAGCTCGTCATCTGCATGTCCGCTGCTTCTTCGCGCAACGTCTTGAGCGGTTTATAGGAATCCGATCCGTACCATTCATTGATTTTTTCGAGACTGGGAAATTTGACGATGATGGTGAGGTCGTGATCCTTGCTCTCGCCGCTCAACACCCTGTCTGCCTTGCCACGAACCAGCAACTCGGCGCCGAAGGTTCCAGCGACCTGCGTCGTCTTGGCGATGTATTCCTGGAATTTCGCGGGATCTTTGACGGTAACATTGGCGATCATGAGTGCGCTCATCTTTTTATTCCTTTCAAACGTGCGTGACGGCCGTATGTGGCCAGAAACTGGTTTCTGTGATCCTTGATCGGGTTGATATTTTGTGTTCAATCATCTGCCAGAGCCGATAGTGGATTATATGATGTATATACTTTATTAAATCAAGTGATAAATTTATAAAATAAAGTCATCTTCTCGTGAAGGAGTGGCGCTCATGGCCCGATCCCGTCGCTACAGACTGCTGTGTTCAATCGCGCGCGCGTTAGACCGCATCGGCGATCGTTGGACCTTGTTGATATTGCGCGACCTGCACGCCGGCCCGGCCCGGTTTTCAGTACTTGAGAGCGGTTTGGCCGGCATCGCGACCAATCTTTTGACCGATCGTCTGCAGCAATTGATGGCCGACGGGCTGGTGGTGAAGCGCAGCGGCGAACATGGCATCACCCTTTACGAGCTCACCGAACTTGGCGCTTCTACAGATGAGCTGCTGTTTGAACTGGCCATGTTTGGCGGTCGATTTAAACCCGACGAAGAGCCGCGCAAGCCTGGAAACCTGCGAACGATTGTGCTCTCCATGCGCACCGCAATGCGCCGCGTGGTGACGCCGGACGCGCGCTTTGTGGCCGAGATTATTGTCGACGGTGAGCACTTTACGCTCGAAGTCGGCGAGGGGTCGGTCGACATGCGCTATGCGCCCGCCAAATCACCCGACATCGTCATGACGTCATCCTACGAGCCCATGATGGCGGCAGCGGAGGGTGAAATACCGATGGATCAATTTTTGCGCAACCACGTCGAAATGGTCTGTCACACGACGAACAAGGATAGGGAGTTTATGACGCTGATGGGTGCGGCAATGACCATTTTTGCACACGGAGACTGAAGCGATCACAATTCAGCAGACTGTGATGATCAACACTCCCCCGGTTGCCCGAACGGTTTGTGGTATGTCGCCTTCACGTCGCAAACGCCAGGGCGGTGCGGCGGCGGTTTGTCGTGATGTATAACGCGCCAACTAAAATCAGATTTACGATTCCTGCAATGGCAGCATTGGCATAAGTCAGAGTATAATTTCCGGTCAAATCAAAAAAGAACCCGCCCTGATACCCGCCGATGCCGTGGCCCATAAACGCAAAAAATAAGACAATACCAAGCACGGAAGCCCGCTTTGATACCGGTGTTAAGGCCCGCGCACAAACCAGAATGCCCGTCATGACACCGGCGTAACCAAAGCCGTAAATGACCGCGAAAATATAGTACCCCTGGAGTGTGTCGATCTGTAGGAAGAAAAAGACCAGCACCGTCTGAAAGCACGAAGCAATCCAATAACTCCGGATCGCGCCGATCATGTCGGCCAGTTTGCCAAAGGCAATGCGGCCCGCAATCGCGGCAACCAACATAACAAAAAGCACACTGCCCGCATCTTCCAGTGGAATGCCCCGGTCCTGCATTAAAGGCACCAGATGCATCAAAGGAACCGCCATGCAGGTGCAACACAAAATTGCCGCCGCACCTAGCCACAGCGCAATGGTATTGGGAGCAATCAAAACAGTGTCCCCGACGTCGGCCAACGGATCGTCCGCTGCGCCGGTGTCTGAAGATGTTGTGTTTTTAGGCGGTTGTTTGATCAACATGGCCAGCGATATCAGCAACACAAGCATGGTCAAACCAACACTCATTAATGCATCGCGCCAGCCCAAAGCACCGATCAATAGCGCCAGCACATAAGGCATCCCACCCTGGCCCAAAGCCTGACCCGCTGCGGCAATGCCCAGCGCCAATCCAGCACCCGTTTTAAACCAATTTCCCACATTGGCGATCAAGGGCGCGAAAAGGGCTCCAACTCCCAGAAATCCAGCGATAAAAAATAGCACGTAAAACTGCCACAAGGCGTTTGCCTGTGAAGCGCCTAACATGCAGAGCCCAATAACTACCGCGCCAACCAGTACGACCCGGCGGATTGGCGTTTTGTCCGCAATCCGGCCCATAAAAATGCCGCCAATAGCCAGACCGACCATGCCTGAGGTATTTATCAGCGAGACGGCACCACGCTGCCAACCGAACTCTTCAAAAAGCGGTATGAATAAGACAGAGGTCCCATTGACCATCATGCCCATGCTAAGTGCGAGCATAAGCGCCGATGCGCTAACAATCACCCAACGATAAACAGGCTCCGGCGCAGTCTCACGAATTGAGTTCATCGTGCCACCAATCCTTAAAAAGGTATTTTCTCTACCCCGTCGCGCCGTGCTGTGCGGCGGTCTTTGAGGCGGTAGAGCGGTCCTAAGAGAACATAGGCATTGCTTATCAATCCTCGCCAGCGAAGCGCTTTTGGCGTCTTGATTTCAACGCTGAGGTCTTCTGCGGGCGTTCCTGCCGCGTAAGCGGCGAGTTGGGTTCCCATGGCGGTTGCGGTCGGGATGCCGCGCCCCGAATAGCCGATCACCGTCGTTACGCCGGGCGCCAATTCGTAAAAGCTCGGCAGCGTTGACGGCACCACATCCATGTTGCCGCACCAGAAATGAGGCCAATCCAGCGTGCCGACTTGAGGAAAGAGCCACGCCATGCGCTCACTCATGACGCGGCGCGTGAAGTCGAGGTTTCGCCCGAACTTCGCTTCAAGCATGCCGCCGGCAACAATTCGCTGCCCCGAGAGTTTGTAGAAATGCGTGTCACCGGCGCTGTCGACGACATGGTTGTCGCCGGGCAGCACAGTCTTGATGACATTTTCATTGAGCGGCTCGCTGGCGAGGCCGAAGGCGATAATGATTGAATATATTTGTTTGAGCCCTGGCCAGAGATCATCGGAATAGGCGCCGGTCCCGATAACAATTTTGTCCACGATCACTTCGCCGCGCGCCGTGCGCACATGCCATTTGCCACCTTCTTTGTTGAGCGACAGCGCCGGTGACTGGGTGAAAACCGAGGCGCCCTCGGCGAGCGCCGCGCGCGCCAATCCGCGCGCATAACCGAGCGGGTTGAGATGCCCGGCCTCGGGATGGAGCCAGGCGCCGTGATAGCGATCTGTTCCGGTTAAGCTGGCGACCTCGTCGCGGTCAAGCATTCGGCAGGCTTTTCCGAGCGCCGTGTATGTGGCGCAACGTTTTTCATAGAGCGGCATCGCGCTTGGCCCGAGAGCAACCTGGAGGAGTCCGTTCTGCTTGGCCTCGCAGTCGATGTCGTAGCGCCGGATAAGTTCGAAAACGAGATTTGCGGCATCTGCTTGCAGGCGGATAAATCGTTCGCCCCATTTTGGCCCGAGCATACGCCGCACCTCGTCGACCTCGCGGTAGAGGAAGGTCGGCGTGCAATGGCCAAGATTACGGCCCGAGCCGCCATAGCCGACCTCGTCGGCCTCGATCACCGCGACATCGATGCCCCGTTGGGCGAGATGAAGGGCGGTCGAAAGACCCGTATACCCCGCGCCGATGACGGCGACGTCCGCCCGAACCGATCCTTCCAGCGCCGGCGTCTCCGGTGGTGCCGCCGCATTTTGCGACCACAGGGAATCTGTGAGCGGTGTCGATCGCATGCGGCGATGAAGCATGGCTTAGGTATCCTGCGGTTCGATCGCGCCACTTACGGCCGAACGCATGTTGTCGCTGCCGCGCGCGCAGATGATGTCATAGATGGCACTGTAGTCGTTTTCATTCAGTCCCTGCGCCGTCGCTTTCACAAAGATCTGGCGCAGGGCGTGGACGCCATCGGTCATGATTCCCAAATCCTCCATATCGTCGAGCGTGAGTTGCATGTCCATCGTATGCTTTGCCAGGCGATAAAGCGGTGGTGTGAAATCGCGATTTGTCATTCGATCGCGGAAATACTCGCCCATCGAGATCTGAAACAATGGATTTTCACCTGTCGCCTCCATGAGCACATTCTGGGGCAATTTTGCGCGCTCGAATACCGCCAAACCATAGGCAAACGTCACGACTTGAAACATCATGATTTGCAGCAGCGCGTTCTCTGCAATGGATGCCGTGCCAACATCGCCAACCCTGACAATCCTCGGCCCCAGATCGCTCAGCATCGCGGCCCATTTGTCGACGTCGGCTTGGCTCGCACCGACCAGGGCATGCATTTTACCGGCCGCCACATCGTCGGGAAAATTCAGGATCGCGATATCCAGGCAACGCCCGCCGGCCGCCGTCACCCGGCCAGCTACTTCGCGTGCAACCCGGCCATTCGTCGTCGTCATCTTCATGAATGCCTTGCCGGCAAAGAGCGCGACGATCTCATCCGAAAGGATTGCCGCTTCCATCGCCGGCGCATCCACAACAAGGGAGATGGTGAGCGCCGATGCCTCGACCGCGTCGCGCGCCGAAGCGGCGACCCGAGCGCCTTTATCGGCGAGCGGCAGAGAGCGCTCAGCTGAGCGGTTGTAGATCGTGACGCGATGGCCGGTCGCGAGCAGGCGTTCGACCACAGCCGCACCCATCGCACCGATACCAATCACCGAGATGTCCATACCATGCTCCTCCAAACTCAGCCTCGTGCCCGAGGTTCTCTTGCCGGACAGATCAATTGATACAATCGAAGTCCAATAGACCAACAAAAACGATAACTCATTTTGAGGCCAGTCTGCCGGCGGATCTGATATTGACATATGTTATGATCGTAATATATATTATTATGAATGTCACAAATACGATCCATGAGCACCCGCCAATCTATCGTCGAAGCCGCCACGGCGTTGTTCTCTGAGCATGGCTATCGCGGCGCGTCCGTGCGCGAGGTCTGTTCGCGCGCCGGCGCCAGCGCCAACGCAATCACCTACCACTTCGGATCCAAAGAGCAGCTCTATCGCGATATTCTCGACAGCTTTGCGTCCTTCCAGCTCGAGCACGCGAAGACAGTGTTGTCGGCAGATCCGAAATCGCAGCAGGAGTTTGTGATTCGCGTGGAGCTGTTCTTCGAGCAACTTCTCGACGCCTATCTCGAAAACCGTGAGACGTTGCTGATCATGTTTCGCGAGTTCGAGCAGCTGCTTCCCTACGCCGATGATGGCGTCGTCGGCGAAATGCTCAACACCAGCTTTGCGATTTCGGAATTCATCAAGCGAGCCATGGCTCTCGGCTTTGTCCGGGCCGATGTGGATCCCGACATCGTCGCCGGCATTCTCATGGACCGGTTACTCAATCAGGCGCGCTTCGTCCACGCGCACGAAATGTTCTTCAACACATCGACGCTCGACCCCGAATATCGCAAATACTGGGTGCGGGCGACTCTGCAAATAATATTCGACGGAATCAACGCGCGGGATGAGCCCGCTGCATAACTCAGAGTGAGGAATATCATGCACGTCCAACGCATCATCGAAATTGACGCCCCAATCGCCGTTGTCTGGCGCAAGATCAGCAATCTCACCGACATCAAAAATTGGTCGCAGACGATAAACCAAGCCCACTATCACACGGATGTTGAGCGTGGACTCGGGGCCGGCCGCACCTGCGACGTGAAGGGCTTCGGCACGATCGTGGAGAACGTGCTCGAGTGGAACGAGAATGAGAGCTTCAAATTGTCGATGGAAGGGCTGCCCGCTCTGGTCGAAGACGCCCGTGGTGGATGGCGGCTCGAGAAGCTAGGCGCCAACCGTACGCGCGCCACCATGACGATCGATATGCGCAGTTCGATATTCATATTGATACCTTGTCGGCATCAAATCATAGCAAATTGATATTGGACCGGCAATGAAAGCCGGGCTAACTTTGCGTCACATCTTAAATTGGGAGGCGGCCATGGCGACAACGAGTCCGGAAGTAAAAAAGGCGCTGGAAGTGATCTTCGCGGCGGATTCCGATATCTATAAAGAGCGCGGATTTCAACGCCGCATCGGCTATGGCGCGCGCCCGGCGCTGGTGATTATCGACCTCGCCAATGCCTGGACGCGGCCCGGCTACGCCTTCACCTGCGATGATATGGATGTCATCATCCCGACCAATCAGGCCCTCTTGAAAGCCGCACGGGCCAAGCGAATTCCCGTTGTCTACACCACCACCGCCTATCAGGACCCGAAGGGGCCGCACTCCGATACCGGCCTGTGGCACCACAAAATTCCGGTCGAAACTCTGCTCGAAGGCAGCGAGGAAGCGGCGATTGACGACCGCATCGCGCCCGAGGATGGCGAGATGGTGATCGTCAAGAAACGTGCGAGCGCCTTCCATGGCACTTATCTCGCCGGATATCTGCGTGCCCAGCGGGTCGATACGGTGATCCTCACCGGCGTGACCATGGCCGGCTGCGTGCGCCACTCGACCGAAGACGCCATCGCCGAGGGTTTCCGCCCGATCGTTGTGCGCGAAGGCGTGGGCGACCGGGTGCCGGGCGTGGTTGAGTGGAATCTCTTCGATATCGATGCCAAGTTCGGCGATGTCGAGCCCTTGGACAACGTGCTCGAATATCTCGACGGCATCGAGGCTTTCGATAATAGGTAGTTGTTAGATGTCCCTCAGGCACCGGGCGAGCGCATCCGCGCTCTTGGCTACCTCGCGCATGCTCGGTCGCTCATTTCTAAAGACCCTCAAGCGCCGGGCGGCCACATCCGTGGCCTTGACTTGGCGCGCTTGCCGGAATGCTAGTCGCATTTTGGGAGGTGGTGCCGATATTGGAAATTCATGTGCATCCGCACCAACTATAGCCTGAGCGTTGTTTCGGCTATGATGGCCGCGCCGATTCGGGGGGGCCGGTCGGTTGCTATGTCGGTTGCTGTGGCGAAACGATGAAAAAAAAGAAGCGCTATTCCATATTCAACCTGGCGCGCAATGCGCGCAATTATCATGAGAATTGGGCTGCGGCATGGCGCAGCCCGGAACTCAAACCGTCCTATGACGCGATTATCATCGGCGGCGGCGGCCATGGCCTGGCGACGGCCTATTATCTCGCCAAAGAGCACGGCCTCACCAATGTGGCGCTAGTGGAAAAGGGACCGATCGGCCTCGGCAATACCGGGCGCAACACCACCGTAATCCGCTCCAACTATTTGTGGGACGAAAGCGCTGCGATCTATGAGTTGTCGTTGAAGCTTTATGAGGGCCTGAGCCAGGATCTCAATTTCAATATCATGCTGAGCCAGCGCGGGCTGGTCAGCCTCGCCCACAATCAGCATGATTTGCGCGAGATTAGTCGGCGCGTGAACGCGATCCGTCTGAACGGCATTGATTCCGAAATGCTCTCCATGGCCGAGCTCAGGGAACTGGCGCCGATTCTCAACCTCTCGCCAAACTCGCGCTATCCGGTGATCGGCGCTTCCATTCAACGGCGCGGCGGCGTCGCCCGCCATGATGCGGTGGCCTGGGGCTATGCCCGCGCGGCGGATGACCGCGGCGTTGATATTCTGCAGCACACGGAGGTGACCGGCTTACGCATACAGGGCGGAAGCATTGAAGGTGTTGAGACCAACCGCGGCTTTATCGCCGCACCCAAGGTCGGGGTTGCGGTGGCGGGCCATTCGAGCGTGCTGGCCGAGATGGCCGGCTTCCGCATGCCGATCCAAAGTAAACCGCTGCAGGCCATGGTGTCGGAGCCGCTCAAGCCGATCTTTAACACGGTCATCATGTCGGCGACGGTGCATGTCTATCTCAGCCAGTCGGACCGCGGCGAACTGGTGATGGGCGCGGGCACGGATGGATTCAATTCCTATGCCCAGCGCGGCTCGCCATTTGTGTTGGAAGATATGCTGGCTGCCGCGGTCGAACTGTTCCCGATCTTCAGCCGGGTCAAGATGATGCGCCAATGGGGTGGCATCGTCGATATCTGCCCGGATGCCAGCCCGATCGTCGGCAAGACGCCGGTCTCCGGGCTCTACTTTAATTGCGGCTGGGGCACCGGCGGCTTCAAGGCGATCCCGGGCTCTGGCTATGTCTTTGCCCACACCATGGCGCAAGACGAGCCGCATGAATTTGCAGCGCCTTTCGCGCTCGAGCGCTTCACCACCGGTGCGCTGATCGACGAACATGGCGCCTCCGGCGTGGCACACTAGATCATGCTCAGGATCGAATGCCCGCATTGCGGCCCGCGTGACGAGATTGAGTTCTCGTGCGGCGGTGAAGCGCATATTCCCCGCCCCAAAGAGCCGGACAAACTAAGTGACACGGAATGGGCGGATTATCTCTTCATGCGCGACAACCCCAAGGGCGTTCTGGCCGAGCGTTGGTGCCACATCATCGGTTGCCGGCGCTGGTTCAATGTCGAACGCGATACAGTGAGCCACGAGATTCTGTTCGTCTATGCCATGGGCGAGCCGCGCCGGATCGAGCCGCAAGACGGCGGCGGCACATGAGACGGCAGCGCTATCGCCTTGATGTGGGTGCCCGGATCGACCGCAGCCGGCGCCTCAGTTTCCAATTCAACGGCAAGGCCTATGAAGGTTTCGGCGGTGACACGCTGGCCTCGGCGTTGCTCGCCAACGGCGTGCGTGTGGTCGGGCGGAGTTTCAAATTCCACCGCCCGCGCGGCATCTATTCGGCCGGCATGGAGGAGCCCAACGCCTTGGTGCAATTGGGCGTTGGCGCCGCAAGCGAGCCCAATCTGCGGGCCACTCAGGTCGAACTGTTCGACGGGCTCGAGGCGGCGAGCGTCAATTGCTGGCCGAGCGTCAAGTTCGATGTCTGGTCTCTCAATGACCGCTTCTCCGGCCTGTTGCCGGCGGGCTTCTATTACAAGACCTTCATGTGGCCGAAAAGTTTTTGGCACCGCTATGAAAAAATCATTCGCAAGGGCGCCGGTCTCGGCACCGCGCCGCAAGTCGCGGATCACAATATTTATGACAAGCGCCACCAGCATTGCGATGTGCTGGTGGTCGGCGGCGGGCCGGCGGGCATCTCGGCGGCGCTGGCCGCGGGGCGCAGCGGAGCGCGGGTGATCTTGGCGGACGAGCAGGCCGAGCTTGGCGGTGCGCTGCTCGGCAATGGCGAACGTATCGAGGCCGCTTCCGGCATCGATTGGGCCATGGGCGCGCGGGCCGAACTGGATGGCATGGATGAGGTGCGCGTGTTCTCGCGCACCACCGCGTTCGGCTATTACGATCATAATTATGTGCTGATGGTCGAGCGCGTGAACGATCACCTCGGTGCGCCGCCGGGCACGCTGCGCCAGCGCCTGTGGAAAATTCGCGCCGGCCAGGTGGTGGTGGCGACCGGGTCAATCGAGCGCCCGATGATCTTTGCCGACAATGACCGCCCCGGCGTCATGCTGGCCGGCGCGGCGCGGACCTACATCAACCGCTACGGTGTCAAGCCGGGCAATCGCGCCGTACTCTATGGCAACAATGATCATATCTACCAGGCAGCGCTGGATCTCGCCGATGCCGGGGTGCGCATCGAAGCGGTGGTCGATGTGCGCGCCAAGCCGGCCGGCGAAACGGTGGCGGCGGTGCGAGAGCGCGGTATCGAAATTTTGGCGCGCCATGCGGTTGGCGGCGCGCTCGGCAAAAAGCGTCTGCGCGGAGTTGAGGTGCTGGCGCTGAATGACAAGGGCGACGGTTTTGCCGGTGATATCCGCCGCCTGCGCGCCGACCTGCTGTGTCTCTCGGGCGGCTGGACTCCGACGGTGCATTTGTTTTCCCAGTCGGGCGGCAGGTTAGACTATAGCGAGGATCGGGCTTGTTTCCTGCCCGGCAAAGCGCGTCAGGCAGTTTCCGTCGCCGGGGCGGCGAACGGCGTCTATTCCCTCAAGGGCTGTCTCGGCGAGGGCGCGGCGGTGGGCCGCGATGCCGCCGCAAATAGCGGTTTTAGCGAGCCCGGTGCGCCACAGGCGTTGCCGGTCGCGCCAGAGGAAACCAGCCCGCTGATGCCGGTCTGGCGCTTGCCGCCGGTCTCCAAAGGCGAACGGCGCTTTGTCGATCTTCACAACGACGTCACAGTGTCCGACATCGAACTGGCGGCGCGCGAAGGCTATGGCGCCATCGAGCATCTTAAACGCTACACCACCACCGGCATGGGCCCGGATCAGGGGCGGACGGGAAATATGCACGCGCTGGCGATCCTGGCCGAGATCAAGGGTCTGCCAATCCCGGCTGTCGGCACCACCACGTTCCGCCCGCCTTACACGCCGGTGCCCTACGGCGTCATGGCCGGGCGCGATGTCGGCGTGCTCGCCGATCCGGTGCGCATGACGGCGATCCATGGCTGGCATGAGCGCTCAGGCGCGGTGTTCGATGATGTTGGTCACTGGAAGCGGCCATGGTATTTCCCGCGCGCCGGCGAGAACATGGCGGCGGCGGTGCGGCGCGAATGCATCTCAGCACGGAACGGGGTGGCGATTCTCGATGCCTCGACCCTCGGCAAGATTAATATTCACGGCCCCGATGCGGCGCAGTTTCTCAACCGCATCTATACCAATAACTGGGGCAAGCTCGCCGTCGGGCGTTGCCGCTATGGCCTGATGCTGGGCGAAGACGGCATGGTGATGGACGATGGCGTCACCACGCGGATCGGCGATAACCACTATTTCATGACCACCACCACCGGCGGCGCGGCCAGGGTCATGGCGTGGATGGTGGATTGGCTGCAATGCGAATGGCTGGACTTGAAAATCTATCTCACCTTGGTGTCCGAGCAGTGGGCGACGCTCTCGATCTCCGGACCGAACGCGCGGCGCCTGCTGAGCGAGCTCGCCGAGGGTGTCGATCTTGCGCCTGACGCTTTTCCCCATATGGCGATGCGCATGGGCCGGGTCGCCGGCATCGAGGCGCGCATCTTCCGCGTCAGCTTCACCGGCGAGCTCGGCTATGAAGTGAGCGTCGCGACGAGCCATGGCCTGGCGCTGTGGCAAGCGTTTCAGCGCGTCGGTGAAAATTTCGATCTGACGCCGATCGGCACCGAGGCACTGCATGTGCTGCGCGCCGAGAAGGGCTATATCGCGGTCGGCCACGATACCGACGGCTCGGTGACGCCGGGCGATCTCGGCATGGATTGGATCGTCAGCAAAAAGAAAGATTTTATCGGCCGGCGTTCGCTCGCGCGTGCCGATACCGTTCGCACCGACCGCAGGCAATTCGTCGGCCTTCTGCCCGAGGCGCGGGTACCGGAAGGCGCGCAGATTGTGGCCGAATATAAACGCCGCCCGCCGATGAAAATGATCGGCCATGTGACCTCGAGCTATGACAGCGCCACCCTTGGCCGGCCGATCGCGCTGGCGCTGATTACCAGTGGGCGCGAGCGCTTCGGCGAGACGGTCACCATGCCGTTGACCCTGGAAGGCCGCGTGGTGAAGGCCGAGATCGTCAGCCCGGTATTTTACGACCCCAAGGGAGAGCGTTTAAATGGCTGATCCGTCGCTGCGCCAGAGTCCTCTGGCGACCCTCCATCTTGGCGGCCGCGAGGGCCAATCCGAGCCCGAGGCCTCCGTCCAGTTGGCCGAGCGGCGCTCCGTCGGCAAGTTGAATTTGCGTGCCGATCCCGCCGATGGGGCGCTGATGAGCGCTTTCGCGGGCGTTTTGGGCTATGCCTTGCCATTGGAGCCAAACCGGACGAACGGCCAGGACAGCCGAGGCGCTTTTTGGCTCGGCCCCGATGAATGGTTGATTACCGTACCAATGGGGCAGGAAAATCCGCTTTACGAAGCGCTCGCCACGGCGGCGGCCGGCGCTCATGTGGCGCTGAGCGATGTCAGTGATGCGCGCATCGTGTTGACCCTGGCCGGGCCACGCGCCCGTGCGGTGTTGGAAAAAGGCTGCAGCCTGGATCTCCACCCGCGCGCCTTCCAGACCGGCCATTGCGCGCAAACCCGCCTCGCCCGCGCTGCCATCCTGCTGCACCAAACCGCCGACACGCCGGCCTATGACATTCATGTGGCGTGGAGTTTCGCCGCCTATCTTTGGGTCTGGTTGGAAGATGCGGCGGCGGAATACGGCGTTGTGGTCGGCGGCGTCGATTGAGTGCATTTAATCATTTGAATGTTTGAGAATTTTGGCGCGCCAGCGGCGACAGAATTATATTTTTACCGGTTGCCATCAAGCTCGCATAGATAATTAGTTATTCCAATCAGGCTAGATTTCGCAGCGCCCTAAATTCTCTGTAGAACCAAAGTAATGTAAACATAAATTTACTGTGATTAGTAATAAATTAAGAACAGCAGTGATCAAATAGTCCGTCAAATAGACATCGGTTATTTTTTTGAAGGACTGCAATTATGTCGGCTGACATTGTTTACGCAAAAAACAATGTGATTGCGCAGAATTCAAACACTGATAATTCGATTTCAGGCAATGACGATGGCCGCGGAAGGGCGCGGACTAGGTTGCGCATCGGCACCTATGCCGGGATCGCCGTAGGCCTGGTTGTTTTGTTTTTGCTGCTGAGGGGCGCCAACTGGCAAAGCTCTGCGACTCTTCACACCATCATTGAAGCGGTCGCGACATTGTTGGCCATGCTGGTCGGTACCTTGGCCTTGGTCCGTTATTACAGCCAAAAAAACAGCGCGATTCTGCTCATCGGGGTGGCATTCCTGGGCACAGCGTTTCTCGACGGTTACCACGCAATCGTCACGTCCTGGATTATCAAGGACCTGTTTCCGTCCGGGCTCTCCACATTGATACCATGGAGCTGGGTTGCATCCCGGCTCTACCTTTCCGTTGTTCTGTTCCTGAGTGTATTGGCGTGGCGTCGGGAGGCCCAATTGGGCGTCGCCAAATTATTCAAAGAGGGCACGATCTATTTTTGGGCGACCATTTTGCTGCTGGCCAGTTTTGTCCTGTTTGTTTTCGTTCCCCTGCCTCCCGCCTATTATCCGGACATACCGTTCCATCGCCCGGAGGAGTTCGCACCGGCCCTGTTTTTTCTCTTGGCCTTGATCGGCTATCTAAAGAAGGGCCGTTGGCGGGAAGACCCATTCGAGCACTGGCTGGTAATATCCATCGTCATTGGGTTTGTTAGTCAGGCCGTATTCATGTCGTTCTCAGGAACGCTCTTCGACATGGAATTCGACGTCGCGCACCTGCTGAAAAAAGTGAGCTATGTCGCTGTACTCACCGGCCTTCTGATCAGCACGTTCCATCTTTTCAAGCGCGAGCAGAATTACGTTAAGGCGCTGCAGCACAATCGAATCGAACTGAAACTGCAGTATCGCGAAGCCAAACAGGCCGAGGAACGGTATCGGCGGCTGCTTGATCTTGCGCCGGTTGCAATGATCGCGGTCGATAATGACGGCGCTATCGCATTTTCCAATTTGCAGGCGGAGAAACTCTTTGAATACACGCGCGCTGAGCTGAAGGGAGAACCAATCGAGATGTTGGTACCGCCTCATATTCGGCAACAGCATCCCGAATTACGGCGCACCCTGAAGGGTGGCTCAGGTGTGCTTGCCATGAGCAATAGAAGTGGGCTGGAAGGCATTACAAAATCCGGTGGAGCCGTTTATCGCAGAGATTGGCTTGGCACAAATTGAACATGCGTCCGATTCTCTCGTATTGGCGATGATTCATGACGTCTCGGTACGTGTTCGCACAGAAACAGCACTCAAGAGGCGTGCGGAGGAGCTTGCGCGTTCAAATGCCGAGCTCGAACAATTCGCCTCCGTGGCATCGCACGACCTTCAGGAGCCTTTACGTAAAATTCAAGCCTTCGGTGACCGTTTGCGGCCTCAGATTTCCGATAGCCTGAATGAGTAGGGTCTAGATTATCTCGATAGAATGAAAAATGCCGCATTTCGTATGCAGGCGCTAATCGATGATTTGCTGAACTTCTCACGTATCTCCTCCCAAGCCCGACCGTTCGTGTCAACGAAATTGGACGAAGTGTTCAAGGATGTCGTGTCAGATCTGGAAGTACAAATTGAAGAGATAGGTGCAAGAG
>JAPYQV010000464.1 GCA_029937205.1 Alphaproteobacteria bacterium | reverse complement strand
GATCGGCACTTGCAGCACCTGTCCGGTGCGCGGGCAGAGCGGCAGAAATGGGCTGTAGGTGGCCTGGCGCTCCGCACCCAGCGTCGGCAGCGTGACGGCCATGATCTTGTCGTAATTCCTGAGGACATCGAGCAGGGCGACATCAAGCTCACCGCTCTGATAGGCCTCGGTGGCGCTTTTGAACTCGTAATCGAAGCCGAAGGCGTCGAGAAAGGCACGCAGGCGTGCATTGTTGTGGTGGCCGAAGCTTTCATGGGTGCCGAACGGGTCGGGGACACTTGAAAGCGGCATCCCGAGGTGCGCCGCCATGGCTTCGCTGCCCGGGATATTGGCCGGCACTTTCCTGAGACCATCCATATCGTCCGAAAAAGCGACAAGTCGGGTCGGCAGGTCGGAGAGCAGGGAAAAGGCGCGCCTGACCATGGTCGTGCGCGCCACTTCGCCGAAGGTGCCGATATGGGGCAAGCCGGACGGGCCATAGCCGGTTTCAAACAACACCGTGCCGTTCGCCGGCGGATTCTTCTCGAATCGCTTGACCAGATTACGCGCTTCCTTAAACGGCCACGCCTTGGCGTCCTCGGCAAATTCCTTGAGCGTGGCCAAATTGCCGGTCATCGCTATTGTTCTCCTAAATATATTTGCGTGCGGCGCAAAATGCGCCAAGCGCCCCAAGCCCGTCAACCGCTATACTGTTCTCATGTCACGAGCCGAACCGCCCCCGAAAGAAAATCTCCCCGTGAGTCTGCCCGAGGCGCCGGCGCTGGTGCTCTCGCCCGGGCAAGCCGTCTGGTTGAGTAGTGCCGGTGAGATTGAACAGATTGCCCTGCCGGAAGCGGCGCGCCGCCTCGCCGCCGGTCCGCCGCCGTTTGTTTGCCATGCCCGCTCCATGGCGCGGCGTCTCGGCATCAACAGTTTCCATGCCTATGACGTGCTCGAATTGTTCGCCTTTACCCATCCGACGGCGTTTTGTCTGCCCACCACCATGGGCCTCGCCGATGCGCTTGAACTGACGCGGCCGGGCGATCATGAGGAAGAGGCTGTTCTTTTGCTCGATGCGGCGGCGGCATTGTTGCTGACTTTGGCCCGGCGCGGCGCCGAATCGGCTGCGCAGGAAAATGACGATCCGGCGCCCAGGATCGCGGCGATCATGGCGAAAGCCGGTTGGATCTGGGGTGAGGCGGTTACGGCGGCACTGCCGACGTTTGCTGCCAAGGTCAAGCCGGGAGAAGGAAACGCCGCCTTGGCGGTCTGGACGCGCTTGAAGGAATGGCAGGATTCCGCGCCGCCGCCGCCGGCCGGCCATTTCGGCGTCAGCAACAGCGAGGCCCGCGCCCGTCTCGCCGATTTGCTCGGCACCGGCGCCGAGGCGCGGCCGCAACAGGCGGATTATGCCTCGGCGGTGAGCCGTGCCTTTCAGCCGAGAGAGGCGCCCGATACGCCGAATTTGGTATTGGCCGAGGCCGGCACCGGGGTCGGCAAGACGCTCGGCTATATTGCGTCGGCCAGCCTCTGGGCCGAGAAGAACGAAGGCACGGTCTGGCTCTCCACCTTCACGCGCAATTTGCAGCGCCAGATCGATGGCGAGCTCGATCGGCTGTTCCCCGATCCGCGCGTCAAAGCCGACAAGGTGGTGCTGCGCAAGGGACGCGAGAACTATCTCTGCCTGCTCAATTTGGAGGAGGCGGTCAACCGCTCCGCCTTGGCGCCGAGCGAGCATATTGCCCTCGGGCTGATGGCACGCTGGGCCGGGGCGACGCGGGACGGCGATATGGTGGGCGGTGATTTTCCCGCCTGGCTGGCCGATTTACTCGGCTATGGCCGCACCCTGGCGCTCACCGACCGGCGCGGCGAGTGTATCTTTTCCGCCTGTTCCCATTACCGCAAATGCTTCGTCGAGAAAAACCAACGGCGCGCGCGCGGCGCCGAGATCGTCATCGCCAACCATGCCCTGGTCATGGTGCAGGCCGTGCGTGGTGCCTTCGCCGCCGGTGAACGCGGCGCGCCGACGCGCTTTGTGTTTGACGAGGGGCATCATGTATTCAACGCTGCGGATTCTGCTTTTTCGGCCCATTTAACCGGCAGCGAGGCGCGCGAACTCAGGCGCTGGCTGATGGGTGCTGAGCGTCGCGGTGGCGGTGGCGGTGGCAGCAGCCGGCGGCGCGGCCTCAGAAGCCGCATCGAGGATTTGATTGCCGACGATGAGAACGCCGTGCAGGCGCTCGACGAGACCCTCCAGGCGGCGCGCGCATTGCCGGGCGATGACTGGGCGGCGCGCCTGTCCGCTGGCGGTGGGCGCGGGCCGACGGAGGATTTTCTCTCGCATGTCCGAAATCAAGTGTTGGCGCGCAGTGGCGAGGGCGCCGGTCCTTACAGCCTGGAAGCGCCAACCGCGCCGCAAATTGAAGGATTGGCGGATGCGGCAGCGGCGCTCGAAGCATCGCTGATCGCTATCGTACGCCCGCTCCTGGTGTTGTCGCGCCATCTCGCGACCCTGCTGGATGAGAAGGCCGATGTGCTCGAGACCGCCCAGCGCAACCGCATCGAAGGGGTGGTGCGCGGCATTGCCCGGCGCGGCCAGGAACAGCTCGCGGCGTGGTGCGGCATGCTGCAAACCCTGGCGCTTTCACCCGCCAGCGCCAATGACGGCGGTGCCACCACAGACAATGCGGGGGACACCGCGTCCGAGAGCTATGTTGATTGGTTCACCATTCAGCGCAGCGAGGGACGGGAGACCGATGTCGGCATGCACCGCCATCATATTGACCCGACGGGACCGTTCGCCGAGGCCGTTCTGTCGTCGTCGCATGGCGCCATTCTAACCTCGGCGACGTTGCGCGACAGTACCGGCGACGCGGAGACCGATTGGGCCGGCGCCGAGGCGCGCACCGGTGTCGGC
>JAPYQV010000463.1 GCA_029937205.1 Alphaproteobacteria bacterium | reverse complement strand
GGAGATGATGCAGCAAATCGGCGCAGCGGCGGAACAAGGCCGTCAGCACCGCGCCGCCTTAAGCGATATCATCGACGAACGCCGCCAGACCGCCAACCGGCAATTGGAGACTGTGGTGGTTGCGGCGATCAACCAGCGCCCCGACCTGTTTCAAGCGATCATGCGGGAAGCGCAGCGCGAGGCGCCAGAATCAAGCGCCAGTCTGAACATGACGGTGCGCGGCATGTTTCCGGGATTTGCCGGGACCTTGCGCTCTTTGACCTCAGCACCGCTCGAGCGCGTCACGATCGCAACGCCGCGAATCCTTGCATCGAGCGATCCCCGGTCTGTTGTGCTTTCGCCGCCGCCGCCGGAACAACGATCGCGTGATTGGCCCATATTTGTAAGCGAGGGCGGCGTCGACGGTTACGCCGACAAGGATCCATTAGAAGCCTTCAACAGAGTGTTCTTATACACCAATGGCGCGTTGGACTTTCTCATCTTTGAGCCGCTCGCAAGGGGCTACCGCTTCGTCACGCCCGACGCCGTGCAAGACGCCTTGGGCCGCGCGTTCGATAATCTTTCCTCGCCCATCACGTTTGCCAATGATCTCCTGCAACTGCGCTTTCACCGCGCCGCCACGACTTTTTCCCGCTTTGCCATCAATAGCACCGTCGGTGTGCTCGGGCTGTTTGATGTTGCCGCGGAATTGGGCCTCGAAGCACATGACGCGGATTTTGGCCAAACCCTGCATTACTACGGGGTCGGAGATGGAATCTATTTGGTATTGCCGCTGTTCGGCCCGACCACGGCGCGCGATGCCATCGGTCTTGGCGTCGATAGTTTCCTCGATCCGCGTACGTGGTTCCTCGGCACGACAGAACGTTATGCCCTGTTCGCCGGGGAGGGCGTGGTACGCCGCGAAGAGTTGATCGAAGCGGTGGATTTCCTGGTCGAATTTTCCGACAGCAATTACGACGACGTGCGCGCCTGGACTTTTCAACAACGTGAAGCCGAACTGGCCCAGTGATACGTCCGGCGCGTGATATTTCCTATAAGGGCTCGACGCCGCCAGGGTAGCAGAACGACGAGCTTGGCGAATAAAAGCCAAACGTAATTTCAAGCGGATCGGCCGGGCGGAGGGCATAGCTGGGATGGTCTGGTGCGAGAAATTCGAGGCTCTCCACTTCAAACTGTTCGACGATGTCGCCGACATAGGCGTAGCGCCCGCTTTCCAACACGCCGTCGTTGCGCGTGATGTAATGCAGATGGCCGCGCACGGATTCGCCGATTTTCTCGGACAGCTTCACTTTGGTCCGGAACAGTGGCGTGCCGTCGCCCAAATAGGTGTTGGCGGTGAGTATGCCACCGGCGATGTCGAGTTCGGTTTTGCCGCCATCAGCCGGGATGCCGCGATCGGCCGCATAGGCCCGCATGCCGGGGTTGGAATTGAAATAATGCGTCCAAAAGCGGCCCGGCGTGTCGTCATCCACATCCAGGCCATCCAGATCGAGACCCATATAGGTCAGCGAATAGGCGCCGAAATGTGAGGTTTGCGCGTCCGTGTCGACGACATATTGATTTATGTAGATGGCCTTGTTTTCAGCCGGTGTCAGGCCGCCGGGCAGAAGCGCGGCGCAGGCGGTCGGGTCTGCCGGCACCCAGCAAAAATAGAGCATGCGGGCTTTTGTGATGAGTTGTGGCGGCACCAGTTCCTGGCTCATTTATCGGCTCCCCTTATTTATTGTATCGCGCCGTCATCATACGCCGCGCCCTTTGTTAGGTGAAGAAATATGGGTTAGGTGAAGAAATATGGGTTAGGTGAAGAAATATGGCGCCAGACCAAGATGATTTTCATCGATGACGAGGCGCCGGTTGAGCGGTGGATAGGCGCGCCGGTTGCATTCCAGGCGGTCGCAGAGACGGCAGTTGACGCCGATCTTGAGCGCCGATTCCGCATCCGCCGGCAGTTTCCCGTCGGCATAGATCATTTGCCCGGCATGACTTGCCTCGCAGCCGATGGCAACGACGAATTGCTGCGCCGGCACGCGGTGGCCGCCGCCTGGCCGCGAGACCAGGCGGGCGACGCTGAAGAAGGTCGAGCCGTCCGGCATTTGAACGAACTCGGTGCGCGTCTCGCCCGGCGTGCGGAAGGCGCGATGCACTCCCCAGCGCGGGCACAGACCGCCGAAACGGGCGAAGTGAAAGCCGTTGGCGCTGAGCCGGCGCGAGACATTGCCGGCGCAATCCATGCGCACCAGAAAGAGCGGTATGCCTTTGTCGCCGGGGCGTTGCAGGTTGGTGAGGCGATTGCACACCTGCTCATAACCGGCGCCGAAGCGCTGCGCCAACAGGTCGATATCATAACGCAGCGCCTTGACCGCCTCGTGGAAGCGCCCGTAGGGCATCAACACCGCACCGGCCATGTAGTTGGCAAGACCGATACGCAGAAGCCGGTGGGTCTCCGCGCCTTCCAGCGCGGCACTCTCAACAATCTCGTCGAGCAGTTCCGAGCGGTCGAGGAGGGCGATCTGGTAGGCCAGTTGATAGGTGCGCACGTCGGCTGAGAGGATTTCCGACAGCATCACGCGGCGGCCATGGCGGTCATAGCGGCGCAACGTATCCTCCATCACATCGAACGGCAGGACACGAACCTTGATGCTGTGCGCGTTGAGCAGATAGGCGCGCAAGGATTCATAGAGCGCCTCCTTGTCGAGCTTGGCGTCGTGCCACAATTGCTCGGCGGCGTCTTCCAGATCGGGAAAATAATTGCCGCGCGCCTGAATGAAATCCTGCACTGCCTCGCCGGCGAGGCGCAGCGCCGCCGGCCCGCCGAGCTTGTTTGTATCGCTCAAGCCCTCGGCCAGGTTGAGCGCATTGTCGACGAGCTCTCGGTAAGAGCGGAAAAGCGCGAAGAC
>JAPYQV010000462.1 GCA_029937205.1 Alphaproteobacteria bacterium | reverse complement strand
CGAAGTGGGCGAGGGGGTGCACGCTTATGGCGTCGCCAATCACCGCCACGCGCCTGAGATCGATCAGGGCCTTTCAGAAGCGGCGGGCGCGCCCATTCAGGTTAGCTTCACGCCCCATTTGATGCCGATGAACCGCGGCATCCTGGCGTCAATCTATGTGCGCCTTGCGGAGGGCGTGAGCATCGCTAACCTGCGTAGTAGCCTGCAGCAGAGCTATGACCAAGAGCCATTTGTGCATGTGGTGCCGGAAGGCGTATCGCCGGCGACGCGCGACGTACGCGGCTCAAACCATTGCCTGATCGGCCTCTTTGCCGACCGCTTGACGGGCCGCGCCATCCTGTTGACGGCGATCGACAACCTGGTTAAGGGCGCCTCCGGCCAGGCATTGCAGAATATGAATCTGATGTGCGGCCTGGCGGAAACCACCGGGCTCGAACAGGCGCCGCTGTTTCCTTAATTTCATGAGCACAACCGGCGCCCATATCATTCCCTTCCGCAACGTCACGCCGAGCTTTGCGCCCGACGTGTTTGTGGCGCCGGGCGCCAGCATTATCGGCGATGTGCAGATGGCGCGGGAGTCGAGCCTGTGGTTCAACTGCGTTGTCCGCGGCGATGTCAATCGCGTACGCATCGGTGCGCGCTCCAATGTGCAGGACGGCACCATCATCCACACCGCCACCAAAGACGGCCCGACGCTGATCGGCGAGGATGTCGTGGTCGGCCATCAATGCCTGTTGCACGCCTGCATCCTGGAAGATGCCTGCATGGTCGGCATGGGCGCCGTGATCATGGACTATGCCGTCGTCGAAAGCGGTGCCTGGGTCGCTGCGGGCGCGCTGGTGACGCCCAACAAACGGGTCAAAAGCGGCGAACTTTGGATGGGCCGCCCGGCCAAATTCGTGCGCCCGGTGAGCAATGCGGAGATCGAACAAATTGCCCGCACGGTCGCCAACTATGTCGCCAGCGCCAAGGAATATAATCAGCCGATTTAGTCGGGGCCGCTAATTCCGCACTTTGACATAGCTACCCGGCGCGTCTTCGATAACATCGAGTTTGCCGGCGCCGGGCTCGCGCGCCGTGACTTTCTTGCCGGCGAGGCGGGATTGCCAGCGCTGCCAATCGTTCCACCACGAGCCTTCATGGCGCTCGGCGCCAGAGAGCCAGTCCTCGCCGCTTTCATCCTTGGTAATTTTGCCCGTCCGGAAACCGTATTTATTGCTCTCGGGCGGGTTCACCACGCCGGCGATATGGCCCGACTGGCCGAGCACGAAGCGAAGATTGCCAGAGTAGAGTTCGGTGGCTTTGAAGCAGGCCAGCCAGGGCGCGATATGATCATCGTGCGCCGCCAACACATAGGTCGGCACGTCGATCTTGCCGAGGTCGATGGGGACGCCGTCAAGCTCGATGCCGCCGGGCTGCACCAAGGCGTTTTCCTGATACATTTTGCGCAAATAGAAACTGTGCATTTCCGCTGGCATGCGGGTGGAATCGGCGTTCCAATAGAGCAGGTCGAACGGGAAGGGCTCGCGGCCCATCAAGTAATTGTTGATCACGAACGACCAGATGAGATCGTTGGCGCGCAGCAGGTTAAAGGTCGTCGTCATTTCGCCACCGTCGAGATAGCCCTTTTCGCGCATCATTTCTTCGAGACTGGTGAGCTGTTCTTCGTCGATGAACAGACCAAGCTCGCCGGGCTCCGAGAAATCAAACAGGGTGGCGAGGAAAGTCGCGCTGGTGATGCGCTTGTCATTCTTGGCCGCCATATAGGCTAACGTGGCAGACAGTAATGTGCCGCCCAGGCAATAGCCGACCGCCGCCACTTCTTTCTCGCCGGTTGCCGCCTCGATCGCCGTCAGGGCGGCGAGCGGCCCTTCGAACATGTAATTCTCGAAGCTTTTGTGCGCCAACGCTTGGTCCGGGTTTACCCAGGAAATGGCAAACACCGTGTAGCCTTTTTCGATCGCCCAGCGAATCAGGGAGTTTTTGGGTTTGAGATCCAACACATAAAACTTATTGATCCAGGGTGCCACGACCAGGAGCGGACGGGTATGGACGGTTTTGGTTTGCGGCGCATATTGAATCAGTTGAATGAGATCGTTTTGAAAGATCACTTTGCCCGGCGTGACGGCAATGTTCTCACCAACCGTAAAATCACCTTTATCGCTCATGCGAATATTGAGCTTGCCGCCGCCGCGCTCGAGATCATCGAGCATATTGCTGAGGCCACGCAGCAAATTCTCGCCGCCGCTATCAAGGGTTTCGCGCAGAACGGTGGGATTGCTCAGCGCGAAATTTGTTGGTGACAAGGCATCGACATACTGGCGGGTGAAAAAGGCGAGTTTTTGTGCGCTTTTTTTGTCCAGCCCCTGCGTTTCCTTCACCGAAGAGAGAAACCAATTCGAAGTCAGCAGGTAGGACTGTTTGATGAAATCGAAAAAATGATTTTCCTGCCATTCAGGTGCGCGGAAGCGGCGGTCGACCGCCGCCGGCTTGACGATCGGCTCACCGGCGTCACCGCCCATCATGCGTGTCGCCGTGTGTTGCCACAGATTCACATAATCCTCCCACAGGCCCATTTGCGCCTGCAGGATACGGGCCGGATCGGCCATCATTTTCTGTGTCATTTCGGCAAATGCTTCGCCGACGTCGAACGGACCCTTTGACTCGATCAACCCTTTTTTCTGCTGGCGGGTAATAAAATCGGCGACGATGCGCTGGGCTTGCGCCGCCATACGCGCGAAGTCGTTGGCCTGATCTATGCGTTCCGATTCGCCCTGGGTGTTGCCTTGTTGCTCTGTCATTGCCATTTCCGTCTGCTGTTTCGGCACCCCGGCGGGGCCCGAAAAGCGTTGATATGTGGTTGAACTATGCTAGTAACATTGTCGGGGGCACTCAATAGGAGAGCCC
>JAPYQV010000461.1 GCA_029937205.1 Alphaproteobacteria bacterium | reverse complement strand
GTCGGGGCGTGCGAGCAGGGCGTTGCGGTGACGCAATTTGCCTCCAACGTCGCGCGCCTGCAAAGCGTCGCGCAGGCGGCGAAAGAGAACGACCGCGAGTTGGTGCTGCTCGGGCGCTCGCTCTGGCGTTATGCTAAGGCGGCGCAGGCAACCGGCTATCTGGACCCGGAGATGCGTCTCTTGAGCGACAAGGATGCCGCAATGCTCCATCCCAGTCAGGCGCTTTATTTGTGCACCGGATGTCAGGGCGAGCCACGCGCGGCGATGTCGAAGCTGGCTTCGCAAAATCACCCCCGCATCCATCTCTCTTCCGGGGACTGTGTGATTTTCACTTCCAAGATCATCCCCGGTAATGAGGTGCCGATCGGCCGCATGCACACTCAATTAGCGGAACGCGGAATCGACGTGATCACCGAAACCGATCACAAGGAAATTCATGTCACCGGGCACCCGCGCCGCGAAGAGCTGAAACGCCTCTATGGCTGGGTGAAACCGCGCATCGCGGTTCCGGTGCATGGTGAGTTTCGCCACCTTAGCGCCCACGCGGAGCTCGCCCGTTCGGCTGGCGCCGACGACAGTTGGGTGTTGACCAATGGGCAAGTGTTGCGATTGGCGCCGGGCGACCCTGAAATCGTCGGCACCGTTCATTCGGGTCGCTATGCCGTCGACGGCTCGCGCTTGATTGCGCCGAATCACACCGCCTTTGGTGCGCGGCGCCGTCTGATGCAAAATGGTGCGGTCTTTGTTTCTCTCGTCGTCGACAAGGACGGCTGGCTAATCGCGCCGCCGGCCATTCGTGGGCACGGCATGGTCGATGCGGAGGAAGAAGAAGTGGTGGTCAAAGGCCTGATCGAGGCGGTGCGGGAAGCGCTCGAATCCGACCAATTGGAAAATGACGATCAGAAACTGCGTGAGGCCGGGCGCTTGGCGGTGCGCCGAACCCTGGTTGCGCTCTACGACAAGCGTCCTGTCGTCGATGTGCAGCTTGTCCGCGTGTAGATCGGGCACGGGGATATGATCGGTCGCCTGAATCATGTGGCAATCGTCGTGCCGGATTTATCGGCGGCGACCGCGCTCTACCGAGACATGCTCGGCGCGACGGTCTCAATCGAGAGCGCGCTGCCGGAACATGGCGTCACGACCGTATTTGTCGAGCTGCCGAATTCCAAAATTGAGCTCTTGCATCCGCTCGGCGAGAACTCCCCCATTCAGGGTTATCTGGATAAAAATCCGAGCGGCGGTGTTCATCACTTGTGCTATGAAGTGGCCGACATCATTGCGGCGCGTGACAAGCTGGTTTCCGGCGGTGCCCGTATCCTCGGCGATGGCGAGCCGCGAACCGGTGCCCATGGCAAGCCGGTGCTATTTTTGCACCCCAAGGATTTTTGCGGCACATTGATCGAATTGGAGGAAGCTTAAAGTACGGTCATGAGTTTTTTCAATGTAGCCTTAGTATTCCTGATTACCTGGTGGCTTGGCTTCTTCCTGGCGCTGCCCTTTGGCGTGAAGGCGCCCGATAAAGTGGAACCGGGCCACGCATCGAGCGCGCCGCCCAAACCGCGCCTGTGGATCAAGGCTGGCGCCGCAACCGTCATTGCCGCGGTGCTAACCGTGATCATCTTTGTCATTGTCGAATCCGGCTGGATCAATTTACGCGAGTAGCAGCATGGCGGATCATTATTGCGACTATGCCATTGGCGACCCTTTGCACGGCCCCTATCACGACACGGAATACGGCTTTCCCATCGCGGATGACGATTTTCTATTTGCCCGCCTTGTTCTTGAAATCAACCAGGCCGGCTTGTCCTGGGCGACGATACTCAAAAAGAAAAGCAACTTCTTTGCCGCCTACGACAATTTCGATATTGCCAAAGTCGCCACCTACGGTGAAACCGCGCGCGCCCGCCTGTTGGCCGATGCCGGCATTATCCGCAACCGACTAAAAGTGAATGCGGCAATCGTCAACGCTGGCCGGTTGATCGGGATTCGGGCCGAGGATGGTTCGTTCAAGGCTTGGCTCGATAAACATCACCCTCAGGAACTGGCGGACTGGGTGAAGTTGTTTCGCGCAAACTTCAAATTCACCGGACCCGAAATCGTGCGCGAATTCCTGGTGAGCTCGGGATATTTGCCGGACGCCCACCGGCCGGATTGTCCGATCTATGCCGAAATTGCAAAGCTGAACCCGCCTTGGATGCGGTCGCAATAACCGATCATTAAGCTTTGCTGCCTATTCTCTGCTGTCATGAAACATTTGTATCTAGCAGCAGGTTTTGCGGCACTCGTGATAACCGCACCCTCCCTTGACGCCCAGACGATTACCGTCTCGCCGAGCGCCTGCCAGGCCCTAACCGCGCACACGCCGAGCAGTGATGTGGCCTATACGCCGGGTGTCGATGTGCACGGAAACGATGTGGCGCCGGCCGATCTCAACGCGTCGGGGCAACTCAACTTCGATGCCGATCACGAATTTTGGCTGCCCATTGAAGTACCTCTCGAGGATGTTCTGGGTATCGCCACCACGGACACGCTAGATGCCGTGCGCAAATCGAATATCGGCGTCGGCGCTGTGACCGTAAAAAACGGCCAAGCCTTTTTTAACGGCGAGCCGCTGGGCGATGCAAATTCCCATGCCATTGCCGCCGAGTGCGCCAAACAGCAAGCTTCCCGCTAGACCACCGATGCGCCGTTGCGCCGTTGCGCTTTGCGGCGCCATTGGGCATATACTCCGGCACTGTAATTTGTGTGAAGAGAGTAAGCCATGCGGCGAAGCAAGTATTTCCTGCCCACCCTGAAAGAGACGCCTGCCGGCGCACAAATACCGTCGCACCGGCTCATGCTGCGCGCTGGCATGGTGCATCAGACGGCGGCCGGCATCTATAGCTGGCTGCCCATGGGTTACCGGGTGTTAAGA
>JAPYQV010000460.1 GCA_029937205.1 Alphaproteobacteria bacterium | reverse complement strand
CACGGCGCGCGACGTCGACGCCGGCACGGTTTGCTATCGCGACGAAAATGGCAAAAGCGTGGAGGTGCCAGTGACCGGCGGCCACTGCAAGTTACAGTGGAAGGCGGATTGGGCGATGCGCTGGCACGCCCTCGGCGTGCACTATGAAATGGCCGGCAAGGATCTCATCTCCTCGGTCGAACTGTCCGGCAAGATCTGCCGGATACTCGGATCGACGCCGCCCGAGGGCTTCAATTACGAGCTTTTTCTCGACGAAAATGGCGAAAAAATTTCAAAATCCCGCGGCAATGGCCTGACCATCGATGACTGGCTGCGCTACGGCACAAGGGAAAGCCTCTCGCTTTATATGTTCGCCACGCCGCGCCGCGCCAAGCGCCTGCATTTCGATGTGATCCCGCGCCATGTCGATGATTATCTCAGCCATCTCACCAAGTTCGCCGATCTCGATCCGGCGGCGCAGTTGGAAAATCCGGTTTGGCATATTCATCCCGATGCGCCGCCAAGCCCTGAGACCGGCATCGGCTACGCCATCCTTCTCAATCTTGCGAGCGTCTGCAATACCGAGGACCCGTCCGTTCTCTGGGGTTTCATCAGCCGCTATGTGCCGGACGCAACGCCGGAAAATGCGCCCATTCTCAACCAGTTGGTCGCGCTCGCGCTCAATTACTACCGCGATTTCGTCAAGCCGAACAAAACCTACCGCCAGCCGAATGAAATGGAAGTGGCCGCCTTGCAGGACTTGATTGCGGCGCTGGAGGCACTCCCGCCTGACGCCAGCGCGGAAGCCATCCAGAGCGAAGTCTATGAAGTCGGCAAGCGCCATGAATTTGAGAATTTGCGCGACTGGTTCAAGGCGCTCTACGAAACCCTGCTCGGCCAGGAGCAGGGGCCGCGCATGGGCTCGTTCATCGTGCTCTATGGAATTTCAGAGACGGTCACGTTGATCAAGCGGGTCTTGGCCGGCGACGATCTCGCTCCTTGGTATTAGTCGCTGGAGCGCTGCACAACCGTCTTCTCGCCGGCGCCGCCAATATCCGCGGCACCACGCCGCCGGGTGGAAAATAGATGCTTGCCCTCGGCCAATTGCCAGGCGAGAAGCGCCGGCACGCCGATCACCAACTCGCGCACCCGCTTGATCAGGGAGAGCGCCAACGCCACTTCCGGGCCGATGCCGATCACCGCGCCGAGGAGAACGAAGGCGCCTTCCTGCACACCGACGGCGCCGGGCACGAAGAAGGCCGCCGCGCGCACTGCAAGAATGAGGCTTTCGAGAAGCAGTGCATCGGCGATGGTCACCGGAATATCCATGAAATAGAGGGCGAGCCAAATTTCCGCCGCGCCCAAAACCCAGGCGAGCATCTGCCCGGCGGCGTTGAAGGTGAGCGCCCAGCACCGGCGGTAGAGCTGGCGAATCTCATCGTCGAGCGCCTCCGCGCCGCCGACAGCGTTCACCCAATCGCGGCCCTTGGCGACGCGAGAAACCAAGCCAACAAGATAAGTGAAGAGGCCGCGATGCTGGAATACGCAGAAGCAGATAACCAGTATCAAGCCGAGGGCGACACCAGCGCCGGCCCCCTTGGCGATATCATTATTGCCGTAATGGGCCAACAGCAGACCCACGCCGACCAGGGTAAAGAGCAACTGCGTCAACGTGCTCAGGGTGAGGTCGACAACGACGCTGGCGCCGACAATCCGGCCCGGCACACCGCGGACCACGAGTAACCTGGTGCGCACCAGCGCGCCGCCGACTTGGAATGCCGGCATCAAGGTATTCACGCCCTCGCCGATCCAGCGCGCCCACAGCAGCAGCGCAACGGGTCGTTCGATATCGCGCGGAAAGAGGAAGCGCCAGACATAGCCGTCGAGTGCAATCGGCACCATGCGCGAGACGATTACAATCACCAGCCCCCAGCCGACCGCCGCGATGGCCGCCGCGACATCACCGGCGTCCTGATAGACCACCAGGGCAACGATCAGGCCGATGCCGATGACCAGAGCGCTAAAACCGACGATTCGCACGTGCGGCGTAACTCCTTCACCCGTTCAGGCCGTGCCCAATGACACGAAACCTAAAGATTCCAAGGCCGTGACGGCAAAACACTACTCGAAAGGGATATGCGCTGCAAAGCCGCGCCGGGCGAATATTCTCGCCAAAATGGCGAATCGCCGGAAATCTTAACCATAAATCAAGGCTCTCCGGGCAGTCTGCAGGCTAGCCAACGGTATTGCGCAAATCGAGAATGTCCGTCCTTTTCCATAGCCTTGTCGCTTTGACATATATCGCGCTCGGGGCCGCCGCAGCATTCGGCCTGCCGCTCTTAAGCGTGACCATTGAACCGGTGCTCGCGCTGTTTGCCGGCGGCGCTGTGCTGATCGGCGGCGCGATCGCCCATCAAAGCATCGTCAACAGCAGCCGCGGCCGCAACATCATGCGCGAATTGATTGTCGTTTCTTCGTCGAGCGAGGCCATGCAGCGCGACCTCGAGGCGACGCGCAACGAGCTGCGTGAAATCAAATCCCATATCGGCGACGAGAACCCACTCGGATCAGGCATGGAGCTTGAGAAGAATACACGCTCCAGCAATGAAGTCCTGGGCGAGCTCCGCCTGTTGCGAACGCTGTTCTCGCAACTGACCAGCAAGAAAGGCGCGAAAAAATCAGCCGCAATGGTCCAAGCCTAATCAACAGTATCGGACGCCGTGCGGAGCGCTGAGACGAAAAAATCCGCCGACCCCGGCGAATTAATGTTGGACAGTGTCGCACCCGGAAAATCGGACGCCAAAGGCGAGTATCGCGCCAGCTATATGGGCCTGAGCGATTCGCTTCAGACCGGCGAAGAGCCAAAATCGGTGCAGTTTCCATCCGCCAACAGCCAACACATCCCGGCGTCTTCAGGCGTCGGCCACCCAGCGTCTTC
>JAPYQV010000014.1:3887-16219 GCA_029937205.1 Alphaproteobacteria bacterium | reverse complement strand
GACCTGACCATGGCTGCGCGGACCGTTGCCCTCGAAAAACCCGGCCAGTTCCTTTACCAGCTTGACCGTGTTGGTAAGCTTCCATTTGGCCAGCCGCCCGGCATGGCGATTTAACAGCGCCGCCGCCATGCGGTTCAGCTCCTTCACATCCATATCGCCGTCGAGCGCCAATTGGCGCACCACCTGGATGTTCTCGCCGAGCCAGAAGGTGTTGAAATTGGCATAGAACACGCCGGGGAAATTGCCCATGGGCGGCAGTTTGTGCTTGCGCAAATTCGTTACATCGCCCGGTTCCTTGGCCCAGTTGCGGCGGCTGAATCCTTCCAGGCGCGCCAGCATGGCCTTGGTGGAGGGGGTCTTCTTGGCTTTTGTCGGGGCGGCTTTTTTCACTTTTGTCGACGCGGCTTTCTTCGCCGTAGATTTTTTCTTCGCAGCCATTTTTCTGCTCCCTCAGTTCAGTGTGAGCGTGGTCGGGATCGGGCCTTTGGCCAGAATTTTTTGCCCGGCCGGTTTGAGGTGTTCGAGGCCTTGGGTGATCTTGGCGAATACGCTCACTTTGCCGAATGGTTGGGTGTCGCCGTAGAAAATGCAGATTGTCTGGCGCCCCGGGTAGAAGCCGATATCGCCCGGCTTCACGTTCAGGATTTCGTTCTCCGGATTGCAGTAGAACGGCATCATGACGATCAGTTCCTCGCCGGCGAATTTGGCATGGGTCGAGAAGGATTTACACGGCAGACTGTCGGCGAAGGCGGCCGCCACATGGGGCGCCTTTTTGTCGAGCAGTTCCGCCACAACTTTCTTGCCGTTGATTTGCATCGTAATGCTGCGCGCCATGTCGCGGTCTCCTTCCGGTTCGCGCCAGCCTGCGCCTATTCGCCGGCCCGGCGGATAAATCGCCCGTTCGATATCACAGAAGGTTGCGCCAAACAATGCGCCGGCCACAAAAAACTGGTCATACCAGATTTCATATCTTGACCTCGGGAGGGTTTTTCGCCGGCCCGAAGTAATGCCCTGGCGCGCGAATTTTTCCGATTATTAAAGTGTTCGGATATATTCTACCAATCCGGTTGTGGAATGGGTTTCCTGTCCAGGTGTTGTGGCAGGGCGTTATTACAAAACAATGCCAATTTTCGAATTGCACAATATATCAACTTGTTGAGGGGTAGACGGCATGGCGAAGAGGGATTTGCACGAGGTTGAGGTCGAAACCGGCGTCGCGATGAAAATGCGCGATGGTGTCGAGCTCCAGGCCGACGTCTATACACCGAAGGAAAGCGGCGAATATCCGGTTCTCCTGCTGCGTTTACCGTACGACAAGACCTGCGCCGAATTTCAGGCCCTGATGCATCCCGAATGGTATGCCCGGCAGGGCTATATCGTGGTCTCCCAGGACGTCCGCGGGCGCGGCGCCTCGGGCGGCGAGTTCGAGCCCTTTCATCACGAAGCCAATGACGGCGTCGATACCATCAAGGCCTGCGTCAAGCTGAAAAAATCGAGCGGCAAGGTCGGCACCTACGGCTTTTCCTATCCCGGCTATACGCAATTGCTCTCCGCCACCGAGCGGCCCAAGGGCTTTACCACCATGGTGCCGGCGCTAACCTCGGACGGTCTCTATGACGATTGGACCTATAAGAACGGCGTCTTGCAACAGGCCTTCGTGCAGGGCTGGGCGGCCTATCTCTCGATCAACGAAGTGTTTCGCAAGGGCAAGCCCGCTGATGTCCGCCCGGCGATCCAGCGCCTGACCGGTATCTGCGATTCATACGATCATCTGCCGATTACCAATCACCCGGATTTGCCCAAAAAGTTCAACAGCTTCTATTACGAGTGGCTGAAGCACCCGACGTATGACGCCTATTGGAAAAAGTGGCAAACCTCGGACCGCTACGGCGAGATCGATGTGCCGGCGCTGCATATTGGCGGCTGGTACGATATTTTTGTCGAGGGCAATATCCGCAATTTCCAAGGCCTTCGCGAAGCTGCCAAGACGGAAGAGGCGCGGGCCGGGCAAAAGCTAGTTATCGGCCCATGGTATCATATGCCCTGGACCCAGGCCATGGGCGAGATGGATTTCGGCCGCGAAGCGCGCAATCACACCGACGATTTAATGATGCGCTGGTTCGATCATTGGCTGCGCGGCGAAGACAGCGGCATCATGCAGGAGCCCAAGGTTTCGGTCTTCGTCATGGGGGCCAACAAGTGGCGCCAGTCCGATGAATGGCCGTTCAAGAATACCAATTTCACCAAGTTCTATATGCATAGCGGCGGGCGTGCCAATTCGCTGAATGGCGACGGCGGGCTCAACCGCAAATTGCCGGAAAGCGAGCCCCACGATATCTATGTATCGGATCCCAATTATCCGGTGCCGAGCCTGGGCGGGCGCAGCTGCTGTATCGCCGCCCTTGCCCCCATGGGGCCGATGGATCAGCGCCCGGTGGAGACGCGCAATGATGTGCTGGTCTTCTCAACCGCGCGGCTGGCCCAGGATGTGGCGGTGATCGGTCCGGTCGATGTCACGCTCTATGCCGCTTCGACCGCGAATGATACGGATTTCACGGTCAAGCTCGTGGATGTGTATCCGGATGGCCGGGCGATCAATATCGTCGATTCCATCCAGCGCGCGAGCCACCGCGAGAGCAGCGAAAAACCGAGCGCCATCAAGCCCGGCGAGATCTATGAATACAATTTCCGCGTCGGCAGCACGGCGATCCGCTTTGCCAAGGGCCACCGCATCCGTATCGAAGTGGCGAGCAGCAATTTCCCGACCTACGAGCGCCATCTCAATCAGTTCCGCAAGAAACCCTATGGCGGTTATTTCGACGGCCGGGTGGCGACCCAGCGGATTTTCCACGATTCGGAGCACCCGTCGCACATAATCCTGCCGATCGTGCCCGCGGCCTGAGCGTCTCCGGGCGTATCTGTGGCAACGCTTGACGGGCGAACCTTGCCGCCGTACCCTGGTCAGACCAGTTGCGGTCAAAGGAGCGGGTCATGGATGTGCAACCATTACGCGGCAGTCTTGGCGAGGCCACTTTTGAGCGTCTGCGCGAAGGCATAGCCGGCGGCAAATGGGCGCCCGGCGAGCGTCTGCCGAGCGAGCGAGCCCTGGCCGCGCGACTGGCCATCAGCCGCCCGGCGCTGCGCGAGGCGGTCAAGCGTTTGGAAGGCGAGGGGCTGATCGAAGTTCGCCCGCGCCGCGGCCTCTTTGTCCGCGCCGCTTCCACCGACGGCCTGAGCAATTCCTTCGAGCGCCTGATCGGCACGGATTTTGACCGCGTCAATGAACTCCTCGACCTGCGCCGCGTGCTCGAACATCACTCGGCCTATCTCGCGGCCGAATATGCCAGCCCAGCGGATATTGCGGATTTGGCCACGATTTTCGCCGAAATAGAGCGCGATGTGGCTGCTGGCGGCACCGGAGACGACGCCGATGTGCGCTTTCATTGCGCCATCGCCAAGGCGGCCGGCAACACCGTCCTGACCCATTTGATGGCGACGCTGCATGGCGCGCTGGCCAAGGCCTCGCGCCTCCTGGCCTCACGGCTGATGGCAAGCGATCATTACCGCGACGGCATGTTCGAACTCCACGTCCGCATTTTTGAAGCGATCCGTAATCATCAGCCAAAGGCGGCCGCCGAAGCCATGGACGCCCATTTCGATTTCGTCCTGCGAGAGTTCGCCCAATACCGCACCCGCGCCGGCGATTCATAAAATTATTGTAAACGGCACCACCCACCGGAATGCGGCCGGCATTCCGGCAAGGGCGACTGCCCGCCCGAGTTAATACGAGGTAGCCAAGCGCGCGGATGCGCGCGCCCGGCGATTGAGGGCCACACAAAAAATAGGCCGGCTTGCCGGCCGGCCTCATCTCCCCTCGATATCGTGCTTTCTTAGAACGGCTTCGGATTGATGAAGCGTTTGAGCACGTTTTTGGTCATGCGTGAGATGTTGTTCTTGTAGTTGTTATGAGCCAGGCTGCCGGCCCAGGCAATCGATCCGGTCGACCACACGGCGCCGCCATTTTGCGTCTCATGAAAAGTGATATCGGCCCGCACCAACTCGTTCTCGTGGCCGCCGACGCCTGGTGTCGAGACCAGCATTTCCTCGCACACCACGAGGTAGATGTCGGTGTGGTCGACGGAAGAGGCGACGACGTATGCATCGGGCGGGGTGCCGAGGGCGCGGTCGGCGCGGTCGAGTTCGAGGCCGGCGGCACCATTGCCAATGAGACCAAAATCGCCGATTTTCTCGTCCTTGCCGATGCCCTCGAAGATGAATTTGACCTTCGCTTTGTGGCTGTCGGGATTGCGCAAGTAATAGGACGAGATATCGAAGCCCTGGGCGGTAAAGCCGACCCCGAGAAGCTTCTGGGGCGCGCGTCCATTACGCCGCCAAAGGCCGCCATATTCGCCGGAGAAGCTGAAATAATATTCGCCCGTGCGCGCTTCCCAAGTGCGGATGCCGTCCTCGTTGCGCCTGACTTCGATCACGCCCGGCACATCGCTGTGATATTGGATGCGCCAATACCAGCCATTGGCGCCGAGATACATCAACCGTCCGCCGCGCCGCTGATAGGCGTCCATGGCGTCCCACATTTCGACCGAGTGATATTCCGGATGGGTGCTGCTGACCACGACGCTGTAATCCTCGATCGCCGAGAGCCCTTCATAATGCAGGTCCTCATCGCTGATCACGTCATAGTCGATGTTCATGGCCTCAAGCCAATCGGTGATATGGGTATCGGCGTTGAACTGCCAGAGCGTCGATTCCGTGGCGCCGATCCACATGCGGTGCTTGGGCCGCATGTTGAGGATTGGGCGCAGGCGTGAGGAATAGCAGATGCCCGAACCGTCGGAATGCACGTCGTAGCACGAGCCGCCATATTCGCGGTGCTCGTTAAGAAAAATATTAAATTTGTCGAGCTGTATCAGGCGCCCGGCGAGGAGCTGACCAATCGGAGAATCAGTATTCATATGTTCGTTGGCATAAGCCTGGTAGCTCGCGCTCGGCATGAGATAGAGCACTTTGGCGGTCGGCTTGCCGCGCGGCGCGCGTACCGCGAAGGGGATATGGTCTTCATGGTCGCCGGCGCGCAAGCGGGCCGCGTAGACGCCGCTTTTCAGGCCTTTCGGAATGGTCAGTTCGAAATCCACTTCCCAGCCGGCATCGTAAATGTCGTCGTCATGGAAATGAATGGCGCCATATTGATCCGGCGCGTTGGTCCAGTTCATCTCCTCGCCGGTCCAGTTCCAGCCGGTCATGGCGCGCGCCGGCAGATTGACGATCTCGCCGTGCAGCAGGTTGGCGGACAGGTCGCAGACGGTCAGACCCGGGATGTCGGCGCTGAAGTCCCACGCGCCGATGACTGAATTGGTCAGCTCGGTATTGACCGGCCAGGTTTTCAGGGCTTCCATTTCCGTCGCGCTCAATACACGGTTGGCGATGCGCGGGCTGTCGATCTTGCCATTGTAATGGCCGCCGCAAACCGTGCGGCCCTTGTCGATTGTCTTAAAATAGCCGCCCATGATGAGCGGCATATTGTGGCCGGGTACTTTGCCGACGGTGGATTTCCGCCGCACCACGGCGCGGTCGCTCTTTGTCGCATAACCATGCAAGGGCTCTTGCACCAAGGTGATTGCCTTGGTCTTGGCGTCGTAGCTGGCGGCGACGAAATACCATTCATGCGCGACCAGGGGCTTGCCGGTGTGGACGGTTTCGACCTTGCCTTTGCCATTGCCGAGGCAGAGCGCGATTGAGCCGTTTTCCTTGGTGATGATCAGCGCCGCGCCGCACTTGTCGCTGTCGCGCCACTTGGAAATAATGGCCTGGGTGCCGATGGTCGGCGTGGTCGGCCAGATGAAGGCCTGCATGGTGAAGCTCTCGAGGCCGTCGAGCATGTCGCTGGCGCCGATTTCAACAAACGAGCCGGCATGGATTACTTGTTTGCGGCTCTTATAAGTGCCGTTGGTGGCGGTCTTGACGACTTTTTCCTGATAGCCCGGGCCATCCGGGTTTTCATCGCCGCAAATGACGCGGACGATATCGGCACGGTAGCGCTTGCCGGCCTCGGAATTGACCATGAACTTAATAGTCTCTCCGGGCGCAGCGCTGATTTTGTCGGCATAGCCGGTGATTTTCATCATAGTGATTTCGTCCCCTGACGATTGCAGGCCCCGCCTGGGGGGCACCGTTATATTTGTAATGTGGTCGGAAAAAGCGCTAACGCAGGGTCTCGCCTCTGAGCTGCTTCCAGCGCTGCTTGAATACGTACCATTCGGCGTCTTCGAGATTTGTGAATTTCTTGCTCAGCATTTTGATCGGCTTGCCGCGGACGCCGGTGGTTTTGGCCAGTTGCCATTCCCGGTTGGCCTTGGTGCAAACCAGGCAATGTTTGTCTTCCATGGGCAGCGCGCGAAGCTCATTGAGAATCACTTGCAAATCGGTGCTGTGGTGGCCGATGGGTGTCTTGCGGAATTCCTCAATCGCGCGGCTTTCTGCTTCGCTAGGCATATTTTCGTCTCCCGTTTCTTTTACGGCTTATTTCGCCGATCAGCATAGCATTAGAAATAACCCGGATACTACCAGACTCCTCAGGCGCGTTTTGCCGCCCGTTTCCGCTGCGTGATGAGGAAAATATAGCCCATGAAGAGAATGATCACGGAGCCATAAACAGAGAACGCGCCCATGGTCGGAATCATCGGCGTGTAGCCGCTGCTCATCTTGGTGTAGAGCCATTCTGTCACGGTGCTGTCGGCACCTGTTGTGTAGGTTGAGAGCGAGAAATTGCCCCATGACAGCAGGAAGGCGAAGAGCCCGCCGGAAAAGAGTCCGGGCGCCAGCGCCGGCATGGTGACTTCGCAGAAAACCTGCCAACGGTTGGCGCCGAGATCATATGCCGCCTCTTCCTGGCTGACATCGAAGCCGTAAACCTGGATCGAGATAACCAGTGTGACGATCGGCGCAATCCACACCAGATGGGCAAAGACGGCCGCCTCCCAGGTCGGCAGCACGCCGATATAGGTGAACCATAGGAGAAGGGCGAGGCCGAGCACGGCCTGGGGAAAGAAGATCGGCAGCATGATCAGGCGCTGATAGAAAATGCGCCCCTTCCAATCATAACGGGCGAAGGCGAGGGCGCCGAAAAAGCCCAGCACCAAGGCAATCGCGGCGACGCAGCCAGCGACATAAAGCGAAGTCAGGTGAAGGTTTTCGGTCAAATTGGCGTTGATCGTTTGGTCGTACCATTTCATGCTCCAAGATTTGACCGGGAAGCGGAAATAGCGCGACTTTCCGAACGACGAAATGATGACCGCGGCGATGGGAACAAAGAAAAACAGTAATACGACTCCGGTCCAAACGCCGATCAGCGCATGGGTCCAGCATTTGCTTCGGCTCTCCATGGTCAGCGCCTCCCCAACAATCTGTCGAGGTCGAGGCGACCCATCACATAAATCACCAGAATGCCGGTGATGGCGATGGCAAACATCGATATCGAGGAACCCAACGGCCAGTTCTGCGCATAGGTAAATTCATGCTGGATGGCATGGGAGATGACGACGGTATTGGCGCCGCCGAGCACCTTGGCCTCCGAAATGGCGCCGACGGCGAGCACGAATGTCAACAGCGAGCCGATCAGGATACCGGGCATGGCGATCGGCAGTTCGACCTCGCGGAAGACCTGCCAGCGATTGGCGCCGAGGTCGCCGGCGGCGTCAACCTGGTCCTTGGGCACCAGAGAAAGGCCGAGGGTGGTCGGGAACAAGGTGTAGGGCAAATAGACATAGACCATGCCCATCAGAGTGGTGCCGTTTGAATAGAGCAGCGTCCCGGTATCGAGGCCAAACAGATAATTGGTGGTTCCGGCGAAAATGCCGCCGCCCTTCAGGAGCAGCAAATACCAACCGAACAGGCGCACATTTTCGGAGACGAAGAGCGGAATCACCAGGAGCAGCATAATCGGCGCTGTCCAACGGCCAAATACTTTGGCCAGGCCATACGACACCGGATAGGAGATCAACAGGCAGCACGTCACCGTCGCCGTGGCGAGGCCGAACGACCACACGAAGGAGATGTAATAACTCTCTGTGAGGATGTGGACGTAATTATCAACCGTCCATTCGCCATGAAAGCCGAAGGTGCGTTCGGGCAGGAAGCTGAAGCCGAGCACGATAACCAGCGGGCCAACAAAGCCGGCCAGAAACAACAGGAGGATCGGAGTCGCGGTGAGGAAGCCGGGCTGGCGCAGCCACAGGCCGATAGATTGCAGAGTGGTGGGTTGCGGCAGCGCTGGCGGTGGTGATTTGTCTATAATCGTCGCCATCTCAGTCGCTTACCAAAACACTGTCCTTGACGTCCCAGCCAACGAGCACGTCGTCATCGATGCTGCCTTGATAGGCTTGTTCGCGAAGCTTTTCCACCACCAGCATATAGCCGCCGGCGCGCACGTGATACTGCACCCGGGAGCCCATGGCATACTCGTTGAAGAGCGTGCCTTTGACATGATTTTCCGCTTCCGACGGGTCGCTTAGAAAGCGCATGGATTCTGGGCGGATGACAAGATAGCCGGTTTCCGAACCACCGGTATCCGCCGGTCCCGCGAACTGTGCGCCGAGCTCGTCGCACTCAAATTTGCCTGGCGACGTGCGCCGTATACTCAGCGTATTAACCTCGCCCATGAACTCGGAAACGAATTTGTTGAGCGGGCGGGTATAAATTTCGTCGGGCGTGCCAACCTGGATCAAATGGCCGGCCTGCATGATGCCGATGCGGTCGCTCATCACCATCGCTTCCTCGAGCGAATGGGTGATGTACATGAAGGTCTTGCCGGTTTCCCGGTGCAGGTCCTTCAATTCCACTTCGAGATGTTTGCGCAGTTGGTAGTCGATAGCGGAGAGCGGCTCGTCGAAGAACATGATGTCCGGGTCGGAAGCAAGCGCGCGGGCGAGGGCCACACGTTGGCGTTCGCCGCCGGAGCATTTGGTAACGCCTTTGCCGTAATAATCTTCCGGCAGGCGCACGATTTTCATCAATTCCGTGGCGCGGATGCGCCGATCGGCGCGCGAGACGCCGCGCATCTTGAGCGAAAATTCGATGTTTTGTCCGACAGTGCGGTGGTTAAACAGCGCCAGGGACTGAAACACCATGCAGGTGGGACGCTTGTTGGCTGGCACATCATTGACCCGGTTGCCGCGCAATATGATATCGCCGCCACTTGGTTTTTCCAATCCCGCCAACATGCGCAGCAATGTTGTCTTGCCGCTGCCAGAGGGTCCGACAATGGTGAAGAATTCGCCGTCGATGACGTCAAGCGACACATTGTTGACGGCTAAAAGTTTGCCGAATTGCTTTGTGATATTTTTAATTTCAAGAATAGGGGCGACGTCGCCCATGTGCTCAGCTCCCGATCATGATGTCATGATTGCGGATGGCCAAGACGACCGGCACATCCGCGCAGTATATTATTAAATTATTCAATTGATGCGGGGAATTGAGCCGCGCGGACATTATATCCGCGCGGCTCATCACTTTATTCCAATCACCAACTCTTGGCCTTCGGAAGTTAAGTTTTTTCCCGCAGCGCCGCCGTGTAGATGTCGTAGAGCCGGTTATAGTCAGGCACCACGTCATATTCGACCGCATGCTCGATGCGGTAATCGAATTCATCCCACTGGAAGGAATTGAGCTCTTCCTTGGAGAATTTGGCCAGCACTTCCGGATCGGACAATTGGCCGACCGGCAGCAGGAAGCCGCCGGCGGTGCCGACATAGTAAGATGTATCCGGTTGCAAAATATACTCCATCCAATCGAACGCCTGGGAATGGAGATTCGGATTGTTGACCACCGAATTCAATTCAATCCAGTTGATGCCGCCCTTGCCGTCGGCAGGTCCGCTCTCTGGCGTGATGGCATAGAGATTGTCGAGGCCATCCAAGCGTGCCGCCGAGACGGTGTAGGTGCCGCCGCCGAAATACAAATCGATTTCGCCGTTGATCAAGGCCAAATTGATGCCGACGAAATCGTCAGAAATCATTTTGGCGCCATTAATCCAGGCCCGTGCGGTTTCCTCGAATTTAGCCACTTGCGCATCGGTTTTCATCTTGAAGGGATGGAGACCGGCGCCCATGCACATGTGCATGATGTTCCAATTGTCGTAGGCGAGAATGCCGTAGCGGCCCTTCATGTCGGGATTGTTGAACATATCCCAGCCTTCGTTGGTCGCCATGGAAGCCGAAATGACGTCGGTGTTGACGACGAAATCGAATGTATCCACGCGTTGGCAGACGCCGAGCAAGTGCTGTCCGTCCACGCTCATGGCCCATTTGTAGGGTGGCTTGAACATCGGCAGCATCTTGTCGAAATAGGGCTCGAAGCGCGCCCGGTCGAGCTCAACGATGAGATTATCCGGCCACATGATCTCGCGCGCCCAGGGATTGTTGAGATTGATAATGTCCCAAATCTCGGTTTGGCCGGCACGCAGCTTGTTGACCGAATCCGGATCGGATGTGTGCAATTCGTATTTTATGTCCGAGCCGTACTGGTCGGTAAAGCCGTCGAGCACGCGCGGATCGACATAGCCGTCCCAGGTGAGCATGGCCAGGTCGCGCTCGGCTGCGGCCAAATGCTTGGGCAATGTCATCCCGGCGCCCAGTACAGCGGCACCCGCGCCCATGCCCTTCAGCACGTTACGTCGGGTCATTCCGGCGCCCCGTATCGGGTCATGATTGACCATTTGTTTGAGTAGTTTTTCGTTCTCCATTTTAGCCTCCTGTGGCTTCGTTGATTTGTTGTTCCAATGACTTATTTCGGCTTTGCGCTTGGTTTAAGGTGCGGACCTTTTCAGTCTTTTGTTTTCATGCGTGTGGCACAAATTCTCTTTCCTGCAGCGGTCGCCTGAGTTCTGCCGCGGATTGAAGCATAAATGCCCGCTTTGCACACGCTGATTTCTGTAATCAAGAATAGGTATCCTCTGTCGTCTTTCTCTTCACCAATTCATGAATGCCTGGACGCTTGCGTCCGAGACGATTCCGCGCGCAACATCGGCCAATGCGCGATCGATAATATCGAGCCCTTCTTCAATCTCCGCCGCGCTCACATTAAGCGGCGGCGTGATTTCCAGCACATTGGCGGCGAGGCCCACATAGAGAAAATTTGCGCCCAATTCATAGGCGCGGTAGATCACTTTTGCGGTTGTCACCGCGGCCACCGGCGCACGCGTCTCACGCGAGGTAACCAGGTCCACGCCGAGCGCGAGGCCACGCCCGCGCACATCGCCAATGATTTCGTGACGCTCCGCCAGCTCGGCAAATCCGGCGCTCAGCTTTGCACCCATGGCCGCTGCATGGGCCGCTAGATTTTCGCCAATGATGGTGTCGAGCACCGCCTGGCCAGCCGCCGTGCAGACCGGATTGCCCGCCGTGGTTTGCATGGCGAATGCCGGCGCGTGATCCAGAATGGCGGCCGGGCCGATGATCGCCGAAATCGGCAATCCGCCGCCGAGACCCTTGCCGAACACGATCATGTCGGGTTCGAGACCGTCATGTTGGTAGGCGTGTAGTTTGCCCGAACGCCCGAGCCCAACCTTGACCTCGTCCAGCACCACGAGAATGCCGTGCTTGCGGCAGCGCTCTTGCAGCGCTTTTAGAAAACCGTCAGGCGGCACGATGAGTCCGCCATCGGAGAGAATCGGCTCGATAAATATCGCCGCCACCTGCTCGGGCGGACAGGTTGTCTCGAATTGATAGTCGAGCAGGGCGAGTACATCGTCGGCTGAGAATTTCGCCCGGTAGGCGTCCGGATAGGGCAACAGAACCAGGCCCGGGCGCGGCAGGCTGTGGGTCATGGCGGTGTGGCCCGAAATGCTCATGGAGCCGGCGAGACAGCCGTGATAGGAGCCGATAAAGGAGATAAAGCGGCCGCGCCCGGTAGCTGCCGAAGCCACACGCATGGCAGCATCATTGGCATCCGAACCCGAGTGGCCGAACCAGACGCGGCGCTCGCCTGTGCCCGGCGTTGCCGCCAACAGGCTCTCGGCAAGTGCCGTCGCCGGCTCATTCGGGATCATCAACAGGCTGGCGCCGGCCATATCGCTTGCCGCTTTGGTGATGGCATCGACCACTGCCGGATGGCCATAACCGAGGCTGGCGGCAGTGGCCGAGGCGGAGAGGTCAAGCACCCGCCGGCCGTCTTCCTCGAGCAGATAGGAGCCGCTGCCGCCAGTTGCCGCAAGCGGGTTGAAACGCAATGTCTGAATTTGCGCAATGGTATTGGCGTCACGCGCAGCCAGGGAATTGCTATCGATGCCGATCGCGTTTTCCTCCCGCTCGTCTCTATCT
>JAPYQV010000014.1:0-3877 GCA_029937205.1 Alphaproteobacteria bacterium | reverse complement strand
TTTTTCCAGCGTATCGACGCAGGTATCGAGCTCATCGCGGCTGGCGATATAGGGTGGTGACATTTCAACAGCCGTTCCTTCCTCGCCGATCAGCACGCCCATATCGCGGCAGCGGTGGACAATGCGTTTGATCGTCCCGTCCTTGAACGGCGCCTTGGTCTTTTTGTCGCTGGTAAAATCGACACAGGTCCACATGCCGAGGCCGCGCACATCACCGACGATGGGTAGGTCGCGCAGGCGCTGCAACTGCTCGAGGAAGTGGGCGCCGTTTTCGCTGCCCTGGCGGATCAAGTCGTTCTGCTCAATATATTCGATCGTGGCGAGACTGGCGGCGCAAGCCGCCGGATGGCCCTGATAGGTTTGCAGATGGGAGAAAATCGGCAAGACATCGGCAATTTTTTGCGTCACGGTCGACGCGCCGAGCGGCGCATAGCCGCCGGTGATCGCCTTGGCGGTCGACATGATATCGGCCTCGATGCCCCAATGTTCCATGGCGAACCACTTGCCGGTGCGGCCGAAGCCGGTGATCACTTCATCGGCGATCAGGAGCACATCATACTTGTCGCACACCGCGCGCACCTTCTTGAAATAATCGTCGGGCGGCACCTGCGCGCCGTCGCCCTGCATGACCGGCTCGGCGATGAAGGCAGCGACATAGTCCGGCCCTTCATGGATAATTTGCTGCTCGAGATAATCGACGCAGAAGTCGCACACCTCGGACGCATCCATGCCGAACGGCGTGCGGTAGAGGAAGGGTGCTGGAATGCGGCTGTGGCCGGGAACGCCGGGCTCGGTGATATGGCGCGTGCCGAGAATGTCGGTCGCGCCGATGGCGCCCATGGTGGCGCCGTGATAGGCGTCCCAACGGGAAATAATCTTACGCGCAAAGGGCTTGTCGCCCTTATGGATGTGATATTCGCGGGCAAATTTGAAGGAATTCTCATTCGCTTCGGATCCCGACCCGCCGAACGTGGAGGCGGTCAACTGGCCGGGCGCCAGCTCCGCGATCTTGGCTGCAAGGCGCACCGTAACGTCGGCGACATGGGCGAATGTGCCGGCATAATGCAATTCCATCAACTGGGCATAGATGGCATCGGCAATGTGCTTGTTGGCGAAACCAAGCGAGCTGGCGCGGGTGTTGGTGCTCAACATATCGAGATAGGAGTTGTCCATGATGTCGGTCATCATCATGCCCTTGCCGGACTTGAAGATGATCGGATCGCCGGCGTTGACGTCCGTTTTGGACACCAGCGGAAAAACGTAATGATCGAGCGCTTCGCGCGTGACGGAATCGATGTTTTTAAGGTCCATGACCTATCTCCCTAATGCTGGGCCTTAGCGCCCTATTTCCGTTTCAATATCACGTTACGGCTCATTGGTCTATAAAATAGACCATTAGGCATCTGCCCCGCCGCCGTTAGGCATCAGCCATGGCAGCCGGGCTTTCGGGCAGGATTTGACCGCCATCGACGACCAAAATTTGCCCGGTTACGTAGCGCGCCTGTTCGGAGGCGAAATAGAGCAAGGCATAGGCAATGTCTTCCGGCGCGCCGATATAGCCGGCCGGTATGATCTCACGAATTTGCTCGAGTGCATCGCCGCCCAGCGCCTCCAGGCCCTCGGTCATGATCGAACCGGGGCTGACACCGTTGACGGTGACATTGTATGTCGCCAGTTCCAGCGAGGCGCCGCGGATGAAGGCGTTGGCGCCGCCCTTGGAGGCCATGTAGTGGCACAGGCCGGGCCAGCCGACTTGCGGGCCGGTGATCGAAGAGACGACGACGATGCGCCCGCTCATCTGCTTTTTCATCTGCGGCATGCAGGCTTGCGTGCCGAACAGGATGCCTTTCAGGTTGGTGTCGATCACGTCATCCCACAATTCTTCGCTCATATCGCCGAGCAGCGCTTGTGGATAGATGCCGGCATTCAGGCAGAGGATGTCGATGGCACCGAAATTTTCGATACAGGCCGCCGCCATACGCTCCATATCCGCTTTGCTTTTCACATCGCCGAGGCACAGCACCGCCTTGCCGCCCTTGGCCGTGATCTCATCCACCACATTTTGTCCGGCGGCTTCGCTGCGGTTGACCACCAATACATGCGCGCCCTCTTCGGCAAATACATGGGCCACGCCGCGGCCGATACCGCGCCCCGCGCCGGTGACGATTGCCGCTTTTCCCTGCAATGTGATTGCCATCTGTCTTGCCTCTCCTTGGATATGTTGCTCTGGCTCGTGCTTGGTAATGGAGCGGCTCACGCCTAAGAATGCAACGGCAAACGAGAGCAGGCGGGAAGTGCCGGAAAAGGCGCGAAGATGGCTCGACAGGAACTGGTGATTTGACGACAATCCGCCGACACGCATTGGCAATCTGCCGGCACCCATTGGCTGGCGAATCAGGAACTTCATAATGAGCACTGAAATTGGTGCGGACATACCGCTTATCGATCACCACTGCCACGGAATCATGACCGGCAATTTGTCGACGGAACAGTTCGAGGATGGTCTCAGCGAGGCCTATGCGCCGGCGCCCGCCGGCACCAGCCATTGGGACAAGCCGGTGGCGATGTCCATCCGGCGCTGGTGCGCGCCCGTGCTGGACTTGCCGAAGTTCGCCGCGCCGGAGAATTACATCGCGCGCCGCGCCGAGCTCGGCTCCGCGGAGGTCAACCAGCGCTTTTTGCGCGCCGCCGGTTTCGAGATGTTGCTCGTCGATTCCGGCAACCGACCGGACGAGCTCTGTTCCGTCGAAGAGCTCGGCAAGATTGCCGGTGTGCCGTCGCGCGAAGTGGTGCGCATGGAATCTGTGGCCGAGTGCGTGATGGAAAAGGGCGGCGTCACGGCTGCCGGCTATGCTGAGGCCTTTGAAGCCGAGCTCCGCGACGCGCTGCACGATAATGTGGTCGGCCTGAAGACGGTCGTCGCCTATCGTTCCACGCTCGCCATCGACTATTCGCCGCCCGGGCCGGGCGAAGTCGCGCGCGCCGCCGGCGCCTGGCTGGCGGAAATCGAAGCGACCGGCGAGGTGCGTATCACCGATCCGGTGCTGGAGCGCCATTTGCTCTGGCTCGGCGCCGATATCGCGCGCGAGAACGGCTATCCGGTGCAATTCCATATTGGCATCGGCGATCCGGACATCGAGCTTAACAAGGTCGACCCCAGCCTATTGACCCCGTTCCTTCGTGCCGCCGAGGCGTGGGAATTTCCCATCACCCTGCTGCACTGCTATCCCTTCCACCGTCACGCCGGGCTGATCGCCGAAAACTTCCCCTATGTCTATTTCGATGTCGGCTTCGTGCAGAACTGGTCGGGGCCGAGTTATCAGCGCATCATGGACGAGGCGTTGGAACTCGCGCCCTTTACCAAGCAGCTCTATAGCTCGGACGCTTTCGGCTTTTCGGAGCTCTACTATCTCGGCGCCATGCGTTTTCGCACCAGTCTGGCGCGCGCGCTCGGCGGCTGGGTCGATGCCGATGAACTGCCGGCCGGCGAGGTCGAGCGGATTATGGATATGATCGGGCGCGGCAATGCGCGGCGCATCTATCCGCTCGGCGATTGAGCTATGACGAAAAGTCTGATCGGCGCCGGCGATCCGCCGCCGTTTGAGAAACTCAATCCCGGCGGCGAAGCGGCGCTGCTGCTGATCTGCGATCATGCCAGCTGCGCTATTCCCGGCGCGCTCAACAATCTTGGCCTAGCTGAAGAAACCCTGCGCGATCATATAGGCTGGGATATCGGCGCTGCCGCCGTGACGCGGCGATTGTCGCGCTTGCTCGATGCACCGGCGCTGTTGGCTGGTTATTCCAGATTGCTGATCGATTGCAACCGCCCCGCCGGCGCGCCCGATCTGGTGCCGCCGCTCGCCGACGGCCGACCGGT
>JAPYQV010000013.1 GCA_029937205.1 Alphaproteobacteria bacterium | reverse complement strand
GCGGATGGCTTAACCGTGCGTTTCAATATTACCGACCTCTCCAAAGTGGTGGCGGTGACCTATAAGGGCGTGCTGCCCGACCTGTTCGATGAAGGCCAGGGCGTGGTCGCCGAAGGCCATATGTTGGGTAAATTGTTCCGCGCCGACGAGATTTTGGCCAAGCATGACGAAAACTACATGCCGCGCGAGGTCGCCGATGCGCTGAAAGCGTCGGGCCAATGGCAGGGTGAAGGGGCTGGCGAATGATTGCTGAGATCGGCCATTTCGCGCTCATTCTCGCGCTTGCCCTGGCGGTGGTGCAGACCACCCTGCCGCTGATCGGTGCGTGGCGTGACAATGCCGCCTGGATGGCGGTGTCGCGGCCCACCGCGTCCGGACAATTCGTCTTTATCTCGATCGCCTTCGCCTGCCTGATGTACGCCTTTGTGGTGTCGGATTTTTCGGTCTCCAATGTGTTCGAGAACTCCCATTCGGCCAAGCCACTGATGTATAAATTCACCGCCGTTTGGGGCAATCATGAAGGCTCGATGGTGCTCTGGGTATGGATTTTAGCCCTCTACGGCGCCGCCATCGCCGCCTTCGGCGGCAATCTGCCGCCCAGCTTGCGCGCCCGCGTGCTCGCCATTCAGGGGCTCATCGGTGTTGGATTTCTGGTATTTCTGCTCGCCACCTCGAACCCGTTCCTGCGCCTCGATCCGGTGCCGCTGAATGGCCGCGATCTCAACCCGCTGCTGCAGGATCCCGGCCTCGCGTTTCATCCGCCGCTGCTCTATTTCGGCTATGTCGGCCTTTCGGTCGCCTTTTCCTTTGCCGTCGCGGCGCTGATTGAAGGCAAGGTCGATCCCGCCTGGGCGCGTTGGGTGCGGCCCTGGAGCCTGCTCTCCTGGTCGGCGCTTACCGGCGGCATCGTGCTCGGCTCGTGGTGGGCCTATTACGAGCTCGGCTGGGGCGGATTTTGGTTTTGGGACCCGGTCGAGAACGCCTCCTTCATGCCGTGGCTGATGGCAACCGCGCTGCTGCACTCGGCGATCGTCGCGGAAAAGCGCGACGCGCTCAAAAGCTGGACCGTCCTCTTGGCCATTCTCGGCTTTTCGCTCAGCCTGATGGGCACCTTCCTGGTGCGCTCCGGCATGCTCACCTCGGTGCACAGTTTCGCCGCCGATCCCGAGCGCGGCGTCTTTATTCTCGGCTTCCTGGTCGTCGTCGTCGGCGGTTCGCTGACGCTTTATGCGTGGCGCGCGCCGAACTTGCGCGCCGGCGGGCGCTTCCGCCCAATATCGCGCGAAGGCGCCCTGGTGATCAACAATCTGTTGCTGGTAACCGGCTGCGCAGCGGTCTTTATCGGCACGCTCTATCCGCTCATCCTCGACGCCTTCTCGGGCGAAAAAGTCTCGGTCGGACCGCCTTTCTTCGAATCTTCCTTTGTCTGGATCATGGTGCCGCTATTTCTGCTCTCCGCCGCCGGGCCGCTGATGGCCTGGAAACGCGCCGATCTGGCCGGCGTTGCCCAGCGTCTGACCCTGGCTTTCGTCGCCGCGGCCGTGGCGGCGATCCTGCTGGTCGCCATTCGCGGCGGACCGTGGGGCGCCATCCTCGGCTTGACCATCGCCGCCTGGCTGATCGGCGGCGTGGTGGCGGAATTTACCGAGCGCCTCAGACTGTTCCGCGTGCCGCTGATTGACAGCTGGCGCCGCGCCCGGGTGCTGCCGCGCTCGGCCTGGGGCATGAGCTTCGCCCACGCCGGCATTGCCATACTCATCGCTGGCGCGGTCGGCGCCACCAATTGGCAGACCGAACGCGTCCAGGTTATGCAGGTCGGCGAGGCCACTTCCGTGGCCAGCTACGATTTTACCTTGGTCTCACTCAAAAATTCAAAAGGGCCGAACTATGACCGCCGGGTCGGCGAATTCCGCGTCGAACAGGACGGCGAATTGTTCGATACACTTCATCCCGAAAAGCGCAAATATTGGGTCCAGGGCACGGAAACCACGGAAGCGGCAATCCGCACCACCTGGCTCGCCGATATCTATGTCGCCATCGGCGATCCGGCGCCGGGCGGCGGCGTTGCCGTTCGGATTTATCACAATCCCCTGGTGCCGTGGATTTGGCTCGGCACGATAATCATGGTGCTCGGTGGTCTGATATCCTTGAGCGACCGGCGTCACCGCGTCGGCGCGCCGAGCCGCGCCCGGCGTAAGGCTCAAACCGCCCCATCTGCGGAATCTGTGGCGGAACCGCAGGCCAAGACATGACCCAACAAGATGACGGCGTGCCGTCCGGCAGCGCGACCGAACAAAGCGCAACGCCGCGCCGGCGCTTAATATTCACCCTGGTGCCAGCTGCCTTCGCCATCTTGGCCGCGGTCCTGGCGTGGCAATTGCTGACCGGCACGCCGGACAAAGTTCCCTCCGCCCTGATCGACAAATCGATCCCCGAGTTCGACCTGCCGCTGATTCCCGGCTGGGACGTTGGCCTCGCCAGCGCCGACATCAAGAACGGCGGCGTCTCGATCGTCAACGTCTTTGCCTCGTGGTGCGGTCCGTGCCGGGTTGAGCATCCCCTGCTGATGGATATCGCCGCCCAGGACATATTGCCGATCTGGGGCCTCAACTACAAAGACCAGCCGGAGGATTCGGCGCGCTGGCTGAACGATCTCGGCGATCCCTTCACGCAAATCGGTTCCGACTTGAGCGGCCGAGTGGGCATTGACTGGGGCGTCTACGGCGTGCCGGAAACCTTCGTCATCGATGCCCAGGGTCGCATCGTCTACAAGCATATCGGCGTTCTCACTCGCATCGATTGGGACGAAAAAATCATGCCGCTGATCAACAGCCTGGACGATTGACCATGCGCGCCGCCGCACTTGTCGCGGCCCTGTTGTGGCTCGCACTCCCCGGCGCCAATGCCCTCGCGTTCAGCGCCGATGAGGCGCTCGACGATCCGCTGCTCGAGACGCGCGCGCTCAAGATCCATGACGAACTGCGCTGCCCGGTTTGCCAGGGCCAGGCGATCTCCGATTCCAATGCCGAGCTGGCGCGGGATTTGCGCCGCCTCGTGCGCGAGCGCATCGCCGGCGGCGATTCAGACGATGACGTGTTTGATTTTTTGACCGACCGCTATGGCGATTTCATCCTGCTGCGCCCGCGCGTCAAGCCGACCAATTATGTGCTGTGGTTCGGCCCGGCACTGGTGTTCGTTGTCGGTGCCGGCGGCCTGGCGGTGTTTGTGCGCCGGCGCCGCGGCCGCGCGGCGGAAAATGCACCGGCGCCGCTCAGCGATGCCGAGCGCCAGCAAGTGGAGAGCCTGAGCCGCGATGATCCCCTGTAGGCGCAGAGAGAGAGGCCGGGCATGATTTTCTGGCTGGTCGTTGCGCTGATGACGGTGGCGGCGTTGGCGCTGGTGTTGGTGCCGCTGGTGCGCGGCCATCGCCGGGCGCCACGGCGCATGGAATTCGATCTGGCGATTTACCGCGATCAATTGCTCGAGCTCGAGAGCGACCATGCGCGCGGCTTGATCGGCAAGGACCAGAGCGCGGCGGCGCGGCTCGAAATTCAACGACGCATGCTGGCCGTGAACAAGAAAGATACCGGCCAGGCCGAACCGGGGCGAACAACTAGCGGCGCGCGGTCGTGGCTGCTGTTGGCCGCTCTCGGCACGACGGTCCCCGCTGTTGCGATCGTAATTTATCTGATTTTGGGCGCGCCCGGCACACCGGGGCAGCCGTTTTCCGGCGTGGCCCAGGACGGCGGCGGCGTGACCGGCGGCGGCGTGGCCGGCGAGAATATGGCCGGGCAAAGCGTCGAAGCCGCCATCGCCAATCTGGCGCGCCGTTTGGAGCAGGAACCCGGCAATGTCGACGGCTGGGTTTTGCTCGGACGCTCGCTGATTGCCAGCGAACGCTACAGCGAAGCCGCCCAGGCGCTCCGTACCGCCGCCACCCTGGCCAACAATGATCCGGATATTCTCGGCTCCATGGCTGAGGCCCTGGTGTTCGCCGCCCAAGGGATAGTGACGCCGGAAGCGGAAGCGGCATTCCGCTCGGTGTTGGCGAAGCACGGCGACGATGCGGCGGCGCAATATTATCTCGGCATGGCCCTGGCCCAGGCCGGACGCCCCGGCGAAGCGCTCGGCATGTGGCGCAAACTGGCGGCGGAAACACCAGCGGATGCGCCGTGGCGCCAAGATCTTGTGACGCTGATGCGGCGCGCGGCGGACGATACCGGCATCGAGCTTGCCGACATTCCCTCAGCGCCGGCCACAGCGATACAAGGTTCGGAACAGGAAGTTGCGCCGGGGCCGAGCCAGGAAGACATGGCGGCGGCGGCCGATATGACGCCCGAGGACCGCATGGACATGATCCGCTCCATGGTGGAACGCCTCGCGGACCGCCTTGAAGAGGAGCCGGACGACTTGCCAGGATGGCGCCGCCTCGCCAATGCCTACCGCGTGCTCGGCGAAGATGCCAAAGCGGATGCAGCCGACCAACGCCTTGCCGCATTGGAAGGCAATTCAGCCGCCGCACCCGGCCCAAGTGCCGAAGATGTCGCGGCCGCGACCGAGATGAGCGCCGAGGATCGCTCGCAGATGATCGGCACCATGGTGGAACGCCTGGCCGAGCGTCTAAAGGAGAACCCGAATGATTTGCCGGGCTGGCTGCGCCTTGGCCGCTCCTATTCGGTGCTCGGACGCCACAGTGACGCACGCGACGCCTATAGCGAGGCCGCCAAGCTGGCGCCCGACGATACCGCCGTGCTCGGTGATTACGCCCGCGCCATCATGAGCGCCGCCAGCGAAGCGACCGAGTTCCCCGAACGGGCCATTGCCGTCTATCGCCGCATGGTGGAGATTGACCCGACGCAACGCGAGGCGCTGTGGTTCCTCGGTTTTGCCGAGGCCGCCGCGAACAACCAAACGGCGGCGCGCGACCATTGGACCCGCTTGCTCGATCTCCTGCCGGCCGGTGGCGCCGACCGCGAGGCGGTGGCGCAGGCTTTGGATGCTTTACAGAATTAAGGAGAGAATATGCGAGCCATGATTTGCCGCGCCTGGGGCGCACCGGACGAACTTCGACTTGAGGAAATCGCCCCGCCGGAGCCGGCAGCAGATCAAATTCTGATCAAAGTGACGGCCTCCTGCGTCAATTATGCCGACACCATCATGATCAAAGGCCACTACCAAAGCCGCCCGGATTTTCCCTTCGCGCCGGGCCTGGAAGCGTGCGGCGAAGTGCTGCGCTGCGGCGCTGCGACCACTCGCTTCAAACCGGGAGACCGGGTCATGGCGCTGCTTGGCCATGGCGGCTTCGCCGAGCAGGCGATCGCGCTTGAATCCGATTGCTTCGCCGTGCCGGACGACATGGACGATGACACCGCCGCCACTTTTATGATCGGCTATATCTCGTCTCACGTCGCCATTCGCTGGCAGGCCAAGCTCGAGCCGGGCGAGACCCTGTTGGTGCTCGGCGCCGCGGGCGGCGTCGGCCTCACGGCGGTCGAGATCGGCAAGGCGCTCGGCGCCACTGTCATCGCCGGGGCGAGCAGCACCGAAAAGCTGGAGATCGCCCGCCAGCATGGCGCCGATCAATTGATCAACTACAAATCCACCAGCTTGAAAAAATCAGTCGCGGAACTGACCGACGGCAAGGGTGCCAATGTCTGCTATGACCCGGTGGGCGGCGATCTTTTCGACGAGGCGCTATCCTCCCTCGCCTGGGGCGGGCGAATTCTGGTGATCGGCTTTGTCGGCGGCATCCCGAAAATCCCGGCCAACCGGCTGCTGGTCAAAAATCGCTCGGCGATGGGTTCGTCGCTGCGCTATTACCGCGAACACCGGCCCGATCAACTACGCGCAAGCGTCGAGGAACTGATCGCCTGGTGGCGGGACGGCAAGCTCAAACCGTTGATCAGCCAGCGATTCTCGCTCGAGAACGTTCCCGCTGCCATGGCGGAATTGCTTGAGCGCCGCGCCGTCGGGCGAATTGTTATTGCCATGGCGTGAGAATGGCCCGATATACTGCCACGCCTCATATTCTCCCAGGGTAGGAGCCCATGGCAACAGACGCCATAAAACGCCGATTGGCCGCTATTCTCGCCGCTGACGTGGTGGGTTACAGCCGGCTCATGGGCGCGGATGAGGAAAGCACGTTCAACACGCTGCAGGCATGCCGCCGATCGATTGACAGCTGCGTGGCGGAAAAAGGCGGGCGCATCGTCGCCACCGGCGGCGACAGCGTGTTGGCCGAGTTCGCCAGCGCGGTCGAGGCGGTGCGTTGTGCGCTCGACATGCAGAAAGGCATTGCGGCGTGCAACACCGACCTGCCGGAACTGCGCCGCATGCGCTTCCGCATCGGCATCAATTTAGGCGATGTGATGATCAGCGGCGACGACATTCTGGGTGACAGCGTCAATATTGCCGCCCGCCTCGAACAGATTGCTGAGCCCGACTGCATCTATATCTCCGGCACCGTTTATGACCAGGTGCGCAACAAGCTCGACCTCACCTATACCGATCTCGGCGCGCAATCGGTCAAGAATATCGACCAGCCGGTGCGCACCTATCGGGTCTCGGAAGCGGGCGATTTAGCGGCGTTGGATATGGCCCCAACCCCGGCCTCTACGGAAGGCGCCATCACCGGACAAGCCAGACCGCCCATCGCCGTTCTTCCGTTCGACAATATGAGCCGCGACGAGGAACAGGAGTATTTCGTCGACGGCATGACCGAAGACATCATCACCGAGCTGTCGCGCTATCACGATCTGTTCGTGATCGCGCGCAATTCCACCTTCGTTTACAAGGGCAAGGCGACCGACGTCATGCAGGTGGGCCGCGAACTTGGCGTGCGCTATATCGTCGAGGGCAGTGTGCGCAAATCGGGCAATCGGGTGCGCATTACGGTTCAGCTGATCGATGCGACCGACGGACATCATCTCTGGGCCGAGCGCTATGACCGCGAGCTCGAGGACGTGTTCGCGGTGCAGGACGAAATTACCCAGGTGATTGTCGCCAATCTGCCGCGCCGGGTGGAAGCGGCCCATCTCGAGCAAAGCAAACAAAGCCGACGGAAAGCATGGCGGCCTATGATTACGTGCTGCGCGCCAAGGACCATCATCACAAACACACCAAGGAGGACAACGCCAAAGCCATCGAGATGGCCCAGAAGGCGATCGAACTCGACCCGAATTACAGCCTCGCCCATGCCTGGCATTCGTGCAGTTTGGGCCAGGCGCTCGGCGCCGGCTATATGGCGGAGGAAACCGTTGTGGAACGCATCCGAAAGGCGGAGAACGGATTGGCGGCCAATTCGCAGGATGACGCGGAATGTCACCGCATCCTCACCGAGCTTAATCTCGCCTTTCACCGGGATTTCGACAAAGTGCGCTTTCATCAGGACCGCGCCTATGCGCTCAATCCGAACGATCCGCGCATCGTCTCGCAGCGCGGCGAGACGCGCATGTGGCTGGGCGAGGCGGCCGAAGCCATCGGCTGGATCGAAAAAGCGATGCAGCTCGACCCTTCCGAGGCCGAGCGCCGCGCCAAACATTTGGGTCAGGCGCATTATGTCGCCCGGCAGTATCAGGAGCCTTCAAGCGCGCCTCGCGTTGGCCACGCGCAACACGCCTATCTTGCCGCCTGCCACGCGGCGCTCGGCAATGAGACCGAAGCAGCGGCCGAAACCGCGCTGGTGCTCGAAAGCAATCCGAATTATTCAATCGCCGCCGCGCTCAAGCGCGCGCCCTACGCGCTCGAGTCAGACCGCGAACACCAGCGTGAAACCATGCTCAAAGCAGGTCTCCCGGCTTAACGCACAAAATTCCTGACATAGTCGGCGCCGAGGCCGACTTCTTCGTAATGCGCCCGGGCGAGATCGATGCGGGTGAAGACGTCATCAAAGCCGATTGCTTTGCCGGCCTCATCGACATAATGCAGGGAGCCGTTGACCTGGAAAAATGTGATCATTTCGCCGACGCCTTCATCGACCACCAGGGTATGGGTCTCGCTCGGCGGTTCGAAGATGTAAGTGCCCTCGGTGGCCACCCAATCATGCTCCAAATAGCGCCACGAGCCCTTCAGCACCAGGCCGTGCACCGGGTCGGGGTGGCGGTGACGGCTGACCACGCCGGCCTTGCGCACGCGGATCAGGTGACACCAACCGCCCTGGACGGTGTTGAACATCAGTGGGCGAAACCATACGCCGTCGACCATCGGCACCCAGAGACGCTCGTCCTCAGGGATTGCGTCGAGCACCAATTCTTTGGCTGCATAAGGGTGTGTGGTTGCCACCGCCGTGGCCGGCATGGTCTCGACAGCGCGATCCGCCATGATTCATTCTCCTGATCCGCAATTAGCGTACGGTCATACCCCGCGCGTGGCGAGAAGCCAATCGAAAGCGCTGCCCTGATGCGCGAAGCTGGCTGCCCGAGGGCAAGCGTTCTACAATCGCGCCACCATTATTCAGTCGGTTTATTTTAAGATTCATGCACGACCAAACGCCCCCACCAGCCGCCGGCGCGCCATCCGGTGGCGTATACCCGATCATCCGTCTGTTCGCCTCGCTCGGCCTGATGACGGTGGGGTCGGTCGGCATGTATGTCGGCATTGTCGGCCTCAAGCCGATCGCCACCGAGTTCGGCATATCGCGCGGCGTCGGCTCCCTACCCTACGCGCTCTTCATGCTCGGCTACGCCGTCGGCAATATCCTGCACGGCCGCATTGCCGATCGCTATGGCACCATGGTGCCGGCCCTGATCGGCAGCATCGCGCTGCCGGCCGGTCTTATTCTCTCGGCCCAGGCGGAGACGCTGTGGCAATTTTTCGCCGCCCTCGCGCTTTTGGCCGGTACGCTCGGCTCGTCCGCCGTGTTCGCGCCCATTATCGCCGATATATCCTATTGGTTCACCGGGCGGCGTGGTCTTGCGGTCGCCTTTGTTCTCTCGGGCTCCTACTTCGCCGGCGCCATCTGGCCGCCCATATTGCAGTATTTGATAGATGCCGGCGGCTGGCGCTCCGCCTTTGTTACGGTCGGCTATATTTGCCTGGCGGCGATGCTGCCGCTCTCCGCTCTGCTCTACCGCAAAGCCGACCATCTCAAGGAGGCAAAAAACGCGGCGCGCGAAAGCCGCTTCACGCGCCCACTCGGCCTCGCGCCTAAAACGCTGCAATGCACCATATGCCTGGCCGGCATCGGCTGCTGTGTCGGCATGTCCATGCCGCAGGTGCATATCGTCGCCTACGCCAGCGATCTCGGATATAACGCCCAGCGCGGCGCGGAAATGCTCTCCCTCATGCTCGGTTGCGGCATTATTTCGCGCCTTGCCTCAGGCTGGATATCGGACCGTATCGGTGGCTTGCGCACGCTGTTGCTCGGCGGCGGCATGCAGGGCGTGGTGCTTGCCGCGTTTCTCACGGCCGACAGCATGATGGCGCTTTACATCATCTCCGCCTGTTTTGGCCTTTCGCAAGGCGGCGTGGTGCCGTCCTACGCGATTATCGTCCGCACTTTCTTTCCCGCCGGCGAAGCCGGCTGGCGCATCGGTACGGCCCTCTTCTTCACCATCTTTGGCATGGCGTTCGGCGGCTGGATCGCCGGCTTCCTCTATGATGTGACCGGTTCTTACACCGTGTCATTCATTAACGCGCTGGCCTTCAACGTCGTGAATTTCCTGATTGTTGCCGTCCTGCTCACCCGCGCCCGCCACCTTGGTGTCGCAACACGCTGAAGGCTACCGGTTCAGGCCGAGATTTCCGGAATTCGGACGGTAAATACCGTTCCTTTATTGACCCGGCTCTCGACGTTGATCCGCCCGCCATGCAATTCAACGGCGGTTTTGACGACACTCAGGCCGAGCCCGGTGCCGCCGACACCGGCGGCCCCCTCGGCCCGGAAAAACGTGTCGAACACGCGGCCCAAATCGATCTCGGAATTACCGATTCCGTTATCGCTCACCTTCAGGATCAATTCATCGCCGCTGCGTCTCAAATTCACATCGATCGCTTCACCCTCGGGCGAATGTTTTATCGCGTTAGAAAGCAGATTATTGACGATATGACGTATCAGGCTGTTATCGATCAGGACATCTGAAATTTCGCATTCGATGTTCAGCCTGATGACGCGGCTGTTGCCGGCGAGATTTTGCGACGCCCGCACGAGACTGCGCAACAAAGATTCGAAATCGACCCTTTCCGGGTTGAACGAAAACATGCCGGCTTCGAGTCTGCGCACCAACAGGATGTCTGTCGTCGAGCAAGCGGGTCATTTCGCTGACCTCCCGCTTGATCTCCTCGAGATAGTTCAGTCGCTGTGCCTCATCCATTTTGTCGCTGTAATGATGCAGGAGATCGGCGGCCGAAAATATCGTCGTCAGCGGGGTGCGGAATTCGTGTGACGCGGTGGCGACAAAGTTTGATTTCATCGAGCTCAACTCGACTTCCTTTTCCAAGGCGATTTCCAGGCGTTTGGTGTTTTCCGCGAGCTCGGCCTCGCGATGCTTCATTTCCGTGACGTCGGTATAGACCACGGCATGAAAGCCATCGTTCGTCTTGCGGCCCTGGACATGAATCCAACGGCCATCGTTGAGCCGCTGCTCTTCAAAACTTTCATCCTGGGCAAATAATTTGAGATGCGCGTCAAGCCAGGTCTCAACGCCAACGCCGCGCAACCACAGTTGGCCGCGCAACGCTGATTGGCGCGCCAATTCTTCGACGGACCGGCCGGGGGTAGCAAGATCCGCGACCTTCGGAAAGATCGTTAAGTAACGCTCGTTACATATTTGCAATCTGCCGTCCTGATCGAAGAGGACAAAGCCATCGGTGAAACTCTCGATCGCGTGCATGAGATGGTTGCTCGCATCATTGGCGCGAATCTCGACTTCGCCCGCACGGCTGAGCAACTTCCTGGTTTCCCGGTTTTGCAATATCAGAAACAAGATCAGAATCGTTCCCAACACCAGGATGCCGATAAAATATCCAATGACCTGCCAGAAGGTGCCGCTCCGCGCCGCGGCGGTTTCGAGCAGCAATCCGCGTTGGTGATTGGTTGTATTCATCACCATCGTGTGAATTGGCCCGCTCCACCGGGAAAGCTCGCCGCGGATGGCGCGGTAGGCGGCGACATCGTCACTTTGTAAGTTGGTTATTGCCGGTTCACTTTTTTCGAGCGCAGCGATCACGCTGCCAACGGTTTGGCTGAACCCGACCACGTCCTGCAACCTAATTGATTCCTCGCCCGGACTCAGAACGAGGAGACGGCTCCATAGCATGTCGAAGCGGGTGAGAAGCTGCTCCTGTTCAATCCCGGCGCCGGCGACGGCGCTGTGATAGTTATCCAGGGTGTTGAGCAGCCGGAGATGCTCAAGCTCGACCTGCGACACCAGCCACACATCGACGCGCGGATCGGTCTGAAACGATTCGCGTTTCTCGATAATTTGATTCAGGCCGAGAACGACGCTGATCGCCATGCCGACGATGGCCGCGACAAGGATATATGTCGCCATGCCCCAATTTCGCATCACATCACAAGATAATTTCAGACGAGCTCGGCGAACTCTACCGGCTGGCCACGCCGGCGCAAAGCATCATGACCGAAACGCGCCGTCACGCGCCCGTGATGGCGTGCCGGTCCAACATCGCCGGATCAATTCCTGGCGCGCAAATGCTTGACTTCAGGCCAATCCCGCCAATGATAGTCAGGTTGAATTCCCCTGGGGAGTGGATCTCACATGCGCAACCAATCACCAGTGTCGTGGCCGGCCGAGGATTTTAGCCGCGTGCCGTTTGCCGCCTATTGCGATCCGGCAATATACGAAGAAGAGCAGGAGCGGATTTTTCGCGGGCCGACCTGGAATTACCTGGCACTTGAGGCGGAATTGCCGCAAACCGGCGATTTTCTCACCACCAAGGTTGGCGACACGCCGGTGCTGGTGAACCGCGATGCGGACGGCAACCTGCATGCCTTCGTCAATCGCTGCATGCACCGGGGCATGCTGCTGTGCCGCGAGCGCCAGGGCAACACGCCGAATTTCATCTGCCCCTACCACCAATGGACCTATGATTTGCAAGGCCAGCTGCGCGCCGTTCCCTTCCCGCGCGGGGTTAATGGCGAGGGCGGCCTGCCGGATGATTTCGACCGCAATAATATCAAACTGCACGCGCTCCAGGTCGAAAGCTTCAAAGGCGTGATCTTCGGCACCTTTTCGGATCATGCCGAACCGCTGATCGATTATCTCGGCCCCGAAGTTATCTACGAGATCGAGCGCCTGTTCCATAAACCGATCCACATTCTCGGCCATCAGCGCCAGCGCATCTTCGGCAATTGGAAACTCTATAACGACAATGTGCGCGACCCCAATCATGGTGGCCTGTTGCACATGTTCCACGCTACCTTCGGGCTCTACCGCCTGAGCCAAAAGGGCGGCGCCAAACTGGACGCGCGCGGGCGCCACAACATCACCTGGAATTCGCTCGGCACGGATGACGAAAAGACTACCATCGAAGGCTATGAGGGCACCAAAAAAGTCTACAAGCCGAAATTCTCCCTGAATGACATGTCGATGCTGCAAAACCGCACTGAACACCCGGACGATGTCACCCTGGTGATCCTCTCGGTGTTCCCCAATGTGGTCTTCCAGCAGATCTCCAACAGCCTCTGTACGCGCCAGATCCGCTCCAGCGGCTGCGACAAGATGGAACTCTACTGGACCTATTTCGGCTATGAAGATGACGATGCCGACATGACCCAGCACCGCCTCGACCAGGCCAATCTGGTCGGCCCCGGTGGGTTGATCTCCATGGAGGACGGCGAGGCGGTGGAGCTCGTGCAAGCCGCCATTCAGCGCGAGAAAGACAAGCATGCCATCGTCGAGATCGGCGGCAAGGGCGAGATCAAAACGCAGAAATCGCTCGTCACCGAGGTGCCGATCAGAGGCTTCTATTCCTATTATTGTGAGCTGATGGGCTTTCCCGTCGGCACGGATGCGGCGGCCGAATGATCTCAGCGGACGTGCGTGACGCCATTCATGATCTGATGGCCGATTACTGCCACTATATCGATGATGACCGTCTCGAAGATTGGCTCGATTTTTTTACCGAGGACTGCGTTTACAAGATTCTCTCGCGCGAGAATGTGGAAAACGACCTGCCGCTCGAGCTACTGTCGTGCCGCAATAAAAACATGCTGCGCGATCGCATCCTGTCGCTGCGCGAAGCCAATATCTACAACATCCATTTCGACAAACACATCCTGGGCGCGGTGCGTATCCTCGCTGAGGAAAATAGCGCCTACCGGGTGCAGGCCAATTACACCGTCTATCAAAGCAATCAGGACGGGGTCAGCGAGCTCTTCAATGTCGGCACCTACCGCGACCTGATTGTCTTCGCCGACGGCAAGCCGCTGTTCAAAGAAAAGATCGCCATCGCCGATACCTTCGGCATCCCGCGCCTGCTGTCGACGCCGATCTAAGCCTTATTCGGCAGCCTCGGAAGAAGACTCGCCGCGCGCGTCCCAGGCCGAGAGGATATCTTCCGAATCCATCACCAGCGCCATGTGCAGCGACATCATCTTGAGCGCCGCGTCCTCCATCTCTTCATTTGTGCCACGCACCAAATCCTGCGCCACAACCACGCGGTAATCCATGTTGGAGGCATCGAACGCCGCGTTCAGCACACAGCAATCGGTGAAGCCACCATCAAAGATAACGGCGCGCACGCCCATATTGCGCAGCAGGAAATCCAGATCGGTCGGGTGGAAGATCGAGAGGCGTTTCTTTGTCTCGACAATTTCGTCATCGGGCTCGACGCGGGTGCGCAGGTTTGTCCATTTGCTGCCCTGAAGGGCGTGCTGATCGGCGCCCGGAATCTCGCCGACATAAAGCGGAAACACCAGCCGCCAGGCGCTCACCCCGCCCTTGATATCGTCGCGCCCGGACGCGCGCAGCACGGTGCGCACATGAATGATGGGAATGGAACGGGCGCGGCAGGCATCGTGGAAGCGGTCAATGGGTGCGACAATCTCGCGCGCCCGCGGCGCCGGACAGGGGCAGTCCGCATCCTCGCTGAGATGTCCCTCATGCATATCGATGGAAACAACGGCGGTTTGTGTCGGGTCGAGAAAACTGTCGAACGCCGGGTCCTCGGGCAACGGCCGCCGCTCGCCATAGACGTATATATCGCTCATGCCATTTCTCCCCACGCAACCCATCACGGTGCTCAGTTTGGCGCTCGCCGGGACAGCTGTCCAGTGTACAGGGAGAGAGCAGATTGGCGTTCTTCGAAAAGTTATCTAAGATATCTCGAATATGGATTTTCACGCGCTCACCTCTTTGGACGAGGCGCTGGAGAAATTGGCGGATTATGGCAGCGATGCCACGCTGGTTGCCGGCGGCACCAGCGCGCGCTATTTGATCATGAGCGGGCAAATTACGGCGAAAGCCGTTCTCCATATCGAGCGCCTCGCTATCGGGAGTCATGGTGGACTTTCCGGCATAACCCTTAATGGCGGCGCGCGCCTCGGTGCGCTGGCGAATTTGCGCGACATTGCGGAACAGCCGGAAATCATCTCCCGTTTCAACGGCCTCGCCACGGCGGCGGGCAAATGCGGCGGCTGGCAGACGCAAAGCATCGCCACGCTCGGCGGCAATGTGTGCGGCGCTTCGCCTTCGGCTGATTTGATCCCGCCGCTCTTAGTGCAGAACGCGCGTATTGAACTGCACAGCCAGGCGCGCGGCAGCCGCACGGTGGCGCTCGGTGATTTCTTGCAGGGTGCCTACAAGACCGACCGCGCGCCGGACGAGATGGCGACCGCCTTCCACCTGCCGGCCCCGCCGCCACGGAGCGCCGACGTCTACGTCAAAATACAACGCCGAAGCGCCATGGAGCGGCCGATTATCGGCGTCGCCGTGCGCCTCGCCCTGGATGAAAACCTGGAGAAAGTCGCGGAGATGCACGTCGCCATATGCGGCGCCGGCCCGGTGCCGTTCCGGGCGACGCAAGCGGAAACATTGATGGCCGGCAATGCCGCAACAGACGAAGCAATACACGCCGCCGCCGATGCCATCAGCGCGCGCTGCACTTTCAAATCCGATGCCCGGGCGAGCGCGTCCTACCGCCAAGCCGTCCTGCCGCGCGCCTTTGCCCATGCGGTCTCGTTGTGCACCGCAGCCATCGCCGGGTTTTAGGAAAGCGCCATGGAAACCAGCCATTCGGTGACAGCGACAATTAACGGCCGGGCAGAGACGTTCGAGACCGTTGGGCTCGAGAGCCTGATGGACGCGCTCCGAAACCGCCTGCATTTGAACGGTACAAAAGAAGGTTGCCGCGAAGGCGAATGCGGCGCCTGCACGGTGCTGCTCGACGGCAAACCGATCAATGCCTGCACCTATATTGCCCGCGCCGCCGAAGGGCGTGAGATCGAGACCATCGAAGGCCTGAACGACGATCTCTCGACCCGCATCAAACAGGCAATTGTCGAGAATAGCGGCGTGCAGTGCGGTTATTGCACGCCGGGCATCATCGTCATGCTCTCGGCCCTGTTGCGCCGCATCGCCGCACCGGACGAAGCGTTGATCCGCGAGGCGCTGAGCGGAAACATCTGCCGCTGCACCGGCTACGCGCAAATTGTCGATGCGGCGCTTGATGTCATTCATGGCAAGGCGCCCCCGTCATGAGCCATATCGGCAGCGCGGCGATTCGCTCCGATGCCTGGAGCAAGGTGGCTGGCGAGACCGTCTACACCTACGACTATAAAGAAGTCGGCATGCTCTACGGTTATCTGCTGCGCTCGCGCGTTGCCGCCGGCAAGCTGGTGCGCCTCGATCTCAGCACAGCGCGCACCATGCCCGGCGTGCGCGCTGTGATTTGTGCTGCCGATGTGCCCGAGACCCTGGCCGGCTGGAGCATGCTCGATACGCCGCTCTTCGCGCGCGACCGGGTGCGCTATATCGGCGAGCCGATCGCGGCGATCGCGGCGGACAGTCTGGCCGAGGCCCACGCCGCCGCCGAGACGATCGAGCTCGACATCGAGCCGAGCGCGCCGGTGCTCGATCTCGAAGCCGCCTGCCGCGCCGACTCAGCCTTGGTGCATGCGGATTGGCAAGACTATGTGCCGGCGGACGGCAGCGATTTTCCGCGCCACGGCAATGTTGCCGCCGAATGCAGTGCCGATCCCGGCGGGATTGATGCCATTTTTGATTCCGCCTCGCTCATCGTCGAGGATGAGTTTACCAGCCAGCGCCAATACCAGGCCTATCTCGAACCC
>JAPYQV010000459.1 GCA_029937205.1 Alphaproteobacteria bacterium | reverse complement strand
GCGCCAGGGAATCTTCCGGCCTGAGTTGCCGCGCCTTTGGTATGATGATCTCAAGACGGGACGGCGCGACACATCGGAAAAGCTCTGGACGCTGATTGCCTTTCAAGCCTGGTGCGAGAATTTTCGCCCCGATTTGGCCGCATAGTATTATGAAAATCTGCCAGGTCTGTGCCGTCGATTTTACCCTCTACCATTTTATTCTGCCGCTCATGCGCGCAGAGCGGGCGGCTGGACATGAAATTGTTGGCGTCTGTTCTGACGGCCCGTGGATGGAAAAGATATCGGCTGAGGGCCTGCGCACGGTGGCCGTGCCGATCGCGCGCAATCTCAATCCGATCCAGCACTGGGCAAGCTATCGCCGCCTGGTGCGCCTGTTCCGTGAAGAGCGTTTTGATATGGTGCATGTGCATACGCCCATCGCCGCCCTCCTCGGCCGCGTTGCGGCGCGCCGCGCAGGCGTTGGCAAGATCGTCTATACCGCGCACGGATTCTACTTCCATGAGCGCATGGCGTTCTGGAAACGCGCGCTGTTTATCGCACTCGAAAAATGGGGTGGGCGCCACACCGATGTGTTGTTTACCCAGGCCGAAGAAGACGCGGCCAGCGCGCGCCGTCTTGGCCTTTGCCGGGGCGGCGTGATCGAAGCCATCGGCAACGGCGTCGACCCGGCGCGTTTCGCGCCGGCCGCAGGCGATGACGAAAGCCGGCGCAGTTTGCGCGCCGAATTGCAGACGCCGGAGGACGCCCCGGTGATCATGATGACCGGGCGCATGGTGGCGGAAAAGGGTTATCCAGAACTGTTCGCGGCGATGAGGGGCCAGGATGCCATTCTCTGGGCCGCCGGCGAGCATCTCGCCAGCGATCATGCGGCGACGGTAAGCGCCGCTTCTCTGCCGGACAATGTGCGCTTGCTCGGACACCGTCAGGACATACCCGATCTGTTGCGCGCGGCGGATATCTTCACCCTGCCGTCTCACCGCGAAGGCATGCCGCGCTCGATCATCGAGGCGATGATGACGGGCTTGCCGGTGATCGCGACCAATATCCGCGGCTCGCGCGAGGAAGTGGTGGCGGGCGAGACCGGCCTTCTGGTGCCGGTTGCCGATGCGCTGGCGTTAGGCGATGCGATTCGTAATTTGGCCGGCGATCCGGAGCGCCGGAAAACCATGGGCGCCGCCGGGCGCCTCCGCGCCCTTGAGCTTTACGACGAGGCCAAAGTGATTGCCCGGCAAATGGAGCGGCTCGCGCTTAATTGAACGCGTCAGTTCTTAGGAATTCTGCGCAGCGCCCATTTGATCACCGTTTCCTCCGCCTCGACCGGCCCGGTGATGATGACCTGTTCACTGCGCCGGCGATGAAAGCCATCTGGCGCATAAATACTTTCGTTTAACCCGATGGCGCCGCCACTGGCGCGCATCTGCCAGCCATTGCCGCTCGGCGGACGGAGCAGAACGGAAGCACCATCCTGTACCAGCGAGGCCTGCACGTCGGGATGCAGGTGGAAACGCAGTGTAAAAGATCGCCCGCCGCGATTGCTGGCATCGGCGCGGGCGAGCGTATCCTCGCCGCGCACGTTTGTGCCGTCGGGCGAGATATAAAGCCGGCGGCTATGGGTGAGGCCGAACGGTTCAAGATAACCGTCATGGCTCGCCTCCAGCCAGGCCGCGCCTTCCTGGTCTTCGCGCCAGCCGGCAACCTGGCCCGGCCCGATGCCGATAGAACCATCATCAAACAGTTCGCATGAATTGGTATCGTTGACCGTGAGCGTGGTGTGCGCGGCGGTGGCACGAAGGGCTCTGCGCCAAGTGGCATCGCCGCCATGCCAGGGGCCGCAATTAACGATCAAGCGTTCTTTGCCGGCACTCATCTCAAAACTGAGCGTGCCGGCATGAACCCGCCGGCCGTATTTGGCCGGCGCCCCGTGGTCAGTGATCAGGAGCGTCCGCCCGGCCTGTACGCGGCGGAAACCGACATGCGGCCCATTGGCCTGGGCGCGCCCCTTGGCGGCGCTTTGCGCCAGAACGAGATCGATCAGCCAAGGCTCTTCCTCAACCGAATCGTTAAACAGGGCGAGCGCGCCGTCACCGTGACGAAAGGCGCGCAGCATCGGTGCCATGCGGTCGATGGCATTGTTGAGCGCTTCGGGAGAGGGCTGCCCGGCGGCGATGAGCGAGCCGCGCATATCGATCAAATGGCGCAGCACGGCGAGATGGGTTGACGGGCTGCGCTCAAAATGTCCGCCGTCCAGCAGGATCTGGCGGGTTAGCTCGCTTTCCAATAGTTTGAGCGCCTGCTGGCTGCGCTTCTCTCCGTCCGGGAGGGAGAGGCCGCTATAAAGCAGGCCTTTTAGGGCGAGGAGCCGCTCGGCGCCATCTTCGCCGGTGCGTGCGGTGCGCGATAGGTGGCGTGCCTGCAGGGCGAGGCCTTGAAAGTAGCGTTTAGCGAAAGAGCCGTCCGCGTCTTTGAGGAGAAACTCGCCGTGTGACAGCCAGGCGGCGACACGCCGCCCGACCAGGCCGGAGCTCCACGGCTTGGGGTCGATGGCGGTGTGCAGGTCGAGCCAATGCAGCACCATTTTTCGCGCCCGGGCGCGCGAGGCCTGGGTGGCGACGGCCTGCAAATCGCGCAGCCACTCAAAGCTTTGCAAGTCGCGGTACCAAGTTTCACCCGCACCGTCATGGCGCCACGGCGGACCGTCCTGACTGGCGCCCGGCCGGGGACCGCCGGGGACCGTGACTTCCTGGCCGGCGAAATCATAGCGATTGTCGAGCAGCGCGCCGCCGCGGCCGGCATCGCCGGGCAGCATGTCGATCGGTTGGTTGAGGAGACGATCGGGCGTTCGTCCGCCGATCAACAGCCGGTAGGCCGGGCTGGCGTATCCCATGCCTTTCAGTCTATCGACTACGCCGTTTAGGGCGGAGCCTCCAGC
>JAPYQV010000458.1 GCA_029937205.1 Alphaproteobacteria bacterium | reverse complement strand
ACATTTACCATCCACCCGCAGCATTGCTTGAGCTTCGCATGAGCTGGGAAAAGGAAACCGAGGATCTTGTCCGCAAGCGGGAGCTCGCGCAGGTGCAGGGCGGCGAGGAAGGTGTATCCCGGCAGCATGCCAAGGGGTTTCTCACGGTCCGCGAACGGATCGATACCATGCTCGACGACGGTTCCTTTGAAGAGCTCGGCGGTGCCTCGGGTGATGCGACGCGCGACGACGAAGGGCGTTTGACCGAATTCGCGCCGGCCAATTATGTACTCGGCTTCGGTATGACTGACGGGCGCCGCTGCGTCATCGGCGGCGAGGATTTTACCCTCAAGGGCGGCTCGCCCAACGCAGCGGGTTTGCGCAAGAGCGTCTATGCGGAAGAGCTCGCCTGCACCTACCGGGTGCCTCTGGTGCGGCTGCATCAAGGAGCGGGCGGCAGCGTCGCCGGTGCTGGTGGCAGCGGCGGCAAGCCGAAGACAGTCGGCGCGCCGGTCAACCATGCGCCGCGCTTCAAATCCGTGGCCCAGGCGATGGCAACCGTACCCGTCGCTTCGGCGGCACTCGGAGCGGTAGCGGGCCTGCCTGCCGCGCGCCTCGTGGCTTCGCACTTTTCGGTCATGACCAAGGATTCGCAGGTCCTGGTTGCCGGCCCCGCCGTGGTTGAACGCGCGCTCGGCAGAAAGTTGACCAAGGAGGAACTCGGCGGCGCGGAAGTGCACACGAGAAACGGTGTCGTTGATAATCTGGTCGAGGATGAGGCGGCGGCGTTCGCCGAGATCCGCCGCTTCTTGAGCTATTTACCGCCGAACGTTTGGGAGCTGCCGCCGGTCGAGCCCAGCGACGACCCGGCCGAGCGCCGGGAAGAAGAACTGATTTCCATGGTGCCGCGTAACCGGCGCAAAATCTATGACATGCGCAAGCTGATCGCGATGGTGCTCGACCACGGCACATTCTTCGAGATGGGCCGGCTCTATGGCACCGGCACGATCACCGGCCTTGCCCGACTTAGGGGCCAACCCGTCGGCGTGCTTGGCAATGACTGCAAGCAGCTTGCCGGCTCGATGACTGCCCAGGGTGCGCAAAAGACGCGCCGCTTCATCGAACTCTGCGACACCTTTCACCTGCCGATCGTGAGCCTGATCGACGAGCCCGGTTTCATGATTGGGGCGGAGGCGGAGAAGGCCGGCACCATTCGCTTTGGCACCTCCGCTGTGCTCGCCGCGGCAACCTCGGTGGTGCCGTGGGCATCGGTGATCGTGCGCAAGGCGCATGGCGTCGCCGAGGCGGCGCATTTCGGCCCGGACGGATTCGTCGTTGCTTGGCCGTCAGCTGAGATCGGCGCGATCCCGGTCGAGGGCGGTGTGGCGGCGGCCTTCAGCCGCAAAATTGCCGCCGCCGAGGATCCCGCCGCCGAGCGCGAGCGCCTCGAGGAAGCCATGCTCGCCCTCCAGTCCGTGGTGCCGCGAGCCGAGAGCTTCTCGATCCACGATCTCATCGATCCGCGCGATACACGCCCGGTGCTGTGCGATTGGATTGCCCGCGTTCAGCCACTGCTCAAGCATCTGACAGGACCGACAAGTTTCTCGGTGCGGGCCTAGGGTGAGTTGTTAGAAATCGACATCTAAGCCGAACCATTGGATGGAAGAGCAGGCGGTGGTTAAGAATTCATTGCAGACAATGTTCCGGCCGAAATCGATTGCGATTTTGGGCGCTTCGACGAACCCGGAAAAGATCGGCGGCCGGCCGGTGCGCTACCTCAAACATTATGAATTCGATGGTCCGATTTATCCGATCAATCCGAACGCCACGGAAGTTCAGGGCCTGAGCGCCTATAAGTCGATCCGCGATGTTGAAGGCGACGTCGATCTGGCGCTGATTGTTCTGCCCGCCGCGATCGTCTTACAGGGGATTCGCGAGTGCGCCGAAAAAGGTGTCAAATCGGTGGTGATATTCAGCGCGGGCTTTGCCGAAACCGGCGATGAGGGCTTTGAGGCGCAGCTTGAAATGAGCCGCATCGCCAAGCAAGCGGGGATGCGCATCGTCGGTCCCAACTGCATGGGGATCGCCGCATTCGATCACAACATGATCATCACATTCGGCGTGTCGATGATGAATATGCCGCCGGTATTGGGGCCGGTCAGCATTGTCAGCCAGAGCGGCGCCTTCGGCAGTGTCGCTTATGCGGAATCGCGCCAACGCCAACTCGGCGTCAGGCTGTGGGCAACGACGGGAAACGAGTCGGATGTGAATGTCGCCGACTGCCTGAACTACTATGTTGAGGATGCCGAGACCAAGGTTGTCCTGATGTATTTTGAGGCAAGCCGGGACGGCGCGAAACTGGTGGCCGGCCTGGAAGCGGCGAAGCGGGCACGCAAGCCGGTCATTGCAATGAAAGTCGGCAGCAGCGATGTCGGCGCCGAGGCGGCGCTCTCGCACACCAATTCGCTCGCCGGATCGGATAACGTGGTCGATACCGTCCTCACAAAATACAACGCTTACCGCGCCTACACGTTGGATGAATTTTTTGATATCGGCTATGCCTGCACCAGCGGCCTTTTCCCGGACGGCAACCGCCTCGGCATCGTCACCATCTCAGGCGGCGTCGGCATCTTGATGTCCGACTATGCAGTAAAACTCGGCCTTGAAGTGACCCGTTTGTCGGAGGCGGCGCAGGCGAAAGTGCGGGATGTTATTCCGTTCGCCGGGACGCGTAATCCGGTCGACATCACCGGCCAGGCGGTCAATCAGCCTGAAATACTCGAGCAATGTCTCGATATCATGATCGAAGAGGGCGAGCATGACGTGATCATCGTCTATTTCGCCGGCTTGACGTCGCTGGAATTTTTGCAGAATGCGGGTTTGACACGCATTCGCGAGAAGCATCCGACGGCGGCGATCATCGTCTCGGTCGTCATGGACGAAGATACACGC
>JAPYQV010000457.1 GCA_029937205.1 Alphaproteobacteria bacterium | reverse complement strand
TAGCCCGAGATGCACGGCGAAATCCGAGAACATCAACCAGTTCACTGGCTCGTCCACACTGCCGATGTCCAAGAGAGCCGTGTTCACCAGGCCGTGGATGCTCATCACCGCGCGCCAAACAATCACCCGCGCCACCGGGCTGAGGAAGAAAGGTACGGTGAGCGCCGTGAAGGTAATCAACTTCAGGGTATTGTTTTTCGCCCCCTTGGCGAGCCAAAGCGCAAAGGGATAGGCGAGCAGAAGTTCGATGACCGTCATGGTGGCGGCGATGCGGATGGTCCGCTCCAAAAGATTTCCGCCGCCGTAGAAGAACAGCTTTTGGTACGCCGTAAAGCTCCAGTCCCACTGAATCTTCACGCCTTTGGACTGCAGAAAGGAAAATATGACGATGCCGATCAGCGGCAGCACGACAGCGAGAAACCAGAATGTCGTAAATCCGCCGAGCGTCCAGATTCCACCCGGCAGGCGAGGCAGCAATCTGCCGCCGAACAGCCCGCGCGAGCTGTCTCCATGCCCCATCGTCATAACCAGAGACTACCAATAATTATCGTCAGCGCGGCGTGCGGATACCCTGACGCATTTTGCACGCCAGGGTATCCGAGCCGTTTGCCAAAGAAGAATACTAGTTCAATTACGCGTTCAGCACACGATCCGTCGCGGCTTGGATGTCCTGAAGATGCTCAGGCACCGCCGTAAACCACATTTGCTCATGCGAAAACTTGTTCTTCAACTTGTCCTGCACCTCTTGGATCGCAATACCGACTTCTTCGCCAAGACCCATGGATTTGGCGTATTCCGCGCCGAGATCCGGGCGCCCCGAAACATAACCACGGAGCGGGCTGATCGCCGCCGCGTAGGCGCCCGACATCAGCCAGTTCAGGAAGGTGTAAACTTCCTCGAAATTGCCCCTGTCCTGGACCTGTGTCGGGATGTAGCAGGCGTGCATCCACTTCATATAGCCTTCGATCGCGTTGGCGTAGACGAAGTCGGTCATGCCGGCCTTTTGCGCCTCTTTCACCGCCGGCTCCCAACAGCGGATGGCGATAACCTCGCCGTTCTTGATCAGCGATACCTGGTCATCGAAAGTGGTGTGGAAGCTGCGGAATTGGCCGGCCTCTTTGCGCGAGATCAGATAATCGGCCGTGATGTTGGCTTCCGCCGGCGTCATGTTTGCCGGATCGTTGATATCCGCCTTGCCGGCGCCCTTGAGGAACATGGCGCACTCTTCGAGGTAATAGTACATGGTGCCGGTCGCGCTCTTGCCCATGGTGCGTTCATCTTCAAATACCAAGGACCACGACACCGCCTCGGGCGGATAGGGTTCGCCCAGCTTGTCGGGGAAATAACCGAAACTGTCGGCGTTCATGGCGAGCGGCGTGCCCCACACCGTGCCACCCTCTGGTTTTAAATCGCGTTTGAGATAGGGCATCTGTTTGATCGCTTCGGGCATGCCCGCCCAGTTCGACAGATTGCTGTGCTCGATCGGGATAATAGCCTCGCCGTTGATCATTTCCTGCTCGGCGCCGGAAAGCGTGGAAATCAGGTCGAAGCGGTCGCCGGCATCGTTCACCAGCACTTCGTTCAGGAACAGGCCGGGGTCGTCCTTCATGATCTCGCCTTCAAGACGAATACCTGTTTCCTTCTCGAAAACACTCCAATCGCCGGGAATCATGGTCGGCGCCGTCATGAGAAAACGCACCACGCCCGATTCCGCCTTGGCGCGGCGTGTCAGACCCTTGAGGATCGCCGGCGCGCCCATAATCACCGCGCCAGTCGCTGCGCCTTTGATGAAATTACGGCGCGAAAGATTGTAGTAAAGGTGTTTGCTGATGATCTTCTTGTTGTTCGCCATGATGAACTCCCTAGGAAAAGTTGATACAAATGTTGAACTTCACGTTCGTCGAAACTGCTCGCCACATCCTTGGTACGGAAATTATGGACCAAGTGTGATCACATGCCTATAGGATTAATCGCAAAAGCCTATTTTGCCTTAAACATCTTGACGCCGGACCGACCAGACGACGCTGTCTTAGACGTGATCCATCAGCGTGGCACTAGTGGGATAATGATGAATCTCGGTGCCCCGTGCCTATAACATGTCCGGGCCGCTTGAGTGCCGGCAGGAACAGCGCTAAAAACCGCGCGAACCGCACGCCATCCATCTTTTCTTTCGCCATACCGGTGGTATGCTAATCCGGATTGGGAAGTTATGCGTGAAATCGGCACACCGACATGGGAAATGACATGAGCAGTACTGAAATTCTTCTGAATGGCTTCAGGAAGTTTCGCAAACTCTACTATGAGAAATCGCCGAACCTCTACCGTGACCTGATCAAGCACGGCCAGAACCCACGCTTTGCCGTGGTGGCGTGCTCGGATTCACGCGTCGACCCGGCGATCGTCTTACAGGCCGAGCCAGGCGATATATTCGCGGTGCGCAATGTCGCTGCCCTGGTACCGCCGTTTGAAGAGGACGGCCTCTATCATGGCACCAGCGCGGCGCTGGAATTTGCCGTTCGGGGATTGCATGTTGAGCACATCATTATCATCGGCCATGCCCATTGCGGCGGCGTTGAATCCATGATCCACAAGCAGGAGGGTGGCGAGGACAAAGGCATGTTTATTGGCGCCTGGACCGACCTTCTGCGCGTCGCGCGCGAGCGCGCCCTGGCCGACACGCCGGGGCTGGAAGGCGACGCGCTGCTCGCCGCCTCGGAGCGCCATGCCGTGCGGCTCTCACTTGAAAATTTGTCGACGTTCCCTTTTATCCAGGAAGCTATTGCGGCCGGCGAGTTGAATTTGCAAGGCTGGTATCTCAATATTTTTGACGGCGCGCTGGAAATTTGGAACCCGGATCGCCAAGCCTTTTCGCAAGTGATTTAGCGTCGGCTCGCCTCATCTTCAGGCGTTTGGCAGCCATCGTCGCAACAGCGGCCCGGCTG
>JAPYQV010000456.1 GCA_029937205.1 Alphaproteobacteria bacterium | reverse complement strand
GAGGCCGCCGGCGCCGATCATGACGGCATATTCGCCCGGCACGATATGGCTGGCGGCCTTTTTGGCGGCGCGGTAGGCTGTCAGGCCGGCATCCGTATAGGGCGCCACATCCTTGGGCGCCAGGCTCTCTGGCAGCTTTATCAGCGCGCGCTCACCGGTATGGAGATATTCGGCATAGCCGCCATCGGCATTGATGCCGGGAAAACTTGATTCTTCGGCGTGCATATCTTCGCCACGCCGGCAGGCCAGGCAATGGCCGCTGGTGACGAGAGGATGCACGATCACCGGATCGCCGACCTTGACGCTGTTGACGCCCGAGCCCACTTCCTCGACCCAGCCGGCATTTTCGTGGCCCATGATGTGGGGAAATTCGATCTCGACCAGACCACGCCACACGCCCTCAACAATATGGAGGTCGGTCCGGCACACGCCGGCGCCGCCGACGCGTACGATAACATCCGTCGGCGCCGCGATCTTAGGATCCGGGACGTCCTCATATTTGACAAATGTTTCGCCCGTCAACGCTTCGTCATAGCCGTGTAACACCGCTGCCTTCATGATTTCCCCCAGTGATCCCGTTTGTTAAATTGTTGCCGCGATAAAGAGCGATCGCAGCCGGCCTGTCAATGCGCGCCGGCTTGATTCGCCTGCCGTAAGCGCTATAAACGTCGACAGCGATGACGATGGAAATAATGACAGGTCAGTAAGCCATGACGGCGCGGATTTATCAGCCGACCAAGTCGGTGACGCAATCGGGTCGGGCGAGCCGCCATTGGGTGTTGGAATTTCACCAGGACGGCAAGCGCGAGATCGACGGCCTGATGGGCTGGACCGGTTCGGCCGATACGCGAGCGCAAGTCAGTATGAAATTTTCCAGCCGCGACGATGCGGTGAGCTATGCTCTGAGGAAAGGCCTGGATTATGAACTGGAAGAGCCACAGGCACGCCGCGTAAGGGCGAAATCCTATACCGACAATTTTATTCGTAAAATTTGAGCTTTAAGATTAAAGAATGGACTAGTCGCTGCTTTCGCCGGTAATCGCGTCACTAATAGATTGCAGCGTATTACCAACCGAGTTGAAGACTCTCACGACTATTGGCGGTTCTTTTTCCAAATCCGCCCAAAGTTCCCGTCCAATGCTGGCATGCATTTCGCCTTGGGCTGGCTCGCCCGCACCGACTTTGGCTAAATTAAGCTGGGCTATCGCATCGCCTTTATCCGCCGCACGGCTCCACCAGGCAATCGCCTTTGTTTCGCTCTGTTCGATGTTCTCGCCCCAATAGTACATACTGCCGAGCAGGCGCTGGGCCGCAGGGTCTCCTGCAGCCGCGTTTTGTTCCACTTCGCTGACTTCGTAGACCACGCCATACTCATTGAAGCTTTCCAACTGCGTGTCGATATTGCGAATACCGCTTTGGCTACAGGCCGCCAGCAGGGTTACCGCTGCGACTGTGAGAACGAGGTGCCTCGTTCTCATAAAATTTTCTCCGGGATTCACCCGTTCGGCGCGGTCGCATTAACCGATTTTATGACATCGCACCAGAGCGTTAAGCTATTTTTGCGAAAGCTCGTTAATGCCTTGCCAGTCGGGCGGCGGCGGTGCCGCCATCATCGCGCGCGCCCGCGCCGCGAATCGGGCCGCCACCACATCGTCCGGCGCCATGGCCTCCAGAACCAGCGCTGCGGCTTCGAAATCGCGCTTCCGGTAATGCGTGAGGGCTTGGGCAAAGGCCTCTAGAGCTTCTTTGGCGCCCGTGTCCAGTTGATCGGACAGACATATCGGCTCGTAGACCGATAAGGGAGCTTCCCGCCCGATGACGCGGATAAAATCGAGCTCGCGCATGGCGATCGCATCGCCGCAGGCGCGGGCGGTTGATTCGCTGACCAGAATGGCGCTGCCGAAGGCCTTGTTGGCGCCTTCGAGTCGCGCCGCAAGATTCACCGCGTCACCCATGACGGTGTAATTGAAGCGCCGCCTGGAGCCGATATTGCCGACCAGCATGTCGCCGGTGTTCAGGCCGATTCGGGCGCGCAACGTCAATTCCTCGCATCCGGCGAAGACGCCGGGCATTTCGGCCAACCGCGCACGGCAAGCGAGGGCAGCGGCGGCGGCGTGGCGGGCATGCTCGGCATCCTCGAGCGGTGCGCCGAACACCGCGACGATGGCATCGCCGAAATATTTGTCGACGAAGCCGCCATGCCATTCGATGATATCGGTCATCTCGGATAGATAAATATTGAGCCCGGCGACCAATCGCTCGGCGCTCAGCTTTTCCGAGATCGCCGTGAAGCCTTCGATATCGCTAAACAGAACCGTCAACTCCCGGCTTTCGCCGCCGAGTTCCGGCGCCTCGCCTTTTTCCACCATGCGGTCCACCAGGGCGGGGGCGAGATAAAAGGCGAAGGCATGGCGCAGGCGGCGCTTGTCCTTGTCACTGACGGCGAAGCGGTAGCCGAGCAGAATGGCGAAGGTGAAGGCGCCGGCGATCAGTGGATCGAACAGCGGCAACACTAGGCCGGAACGAAACAAGGCGGTACTGATCACCAGCCAAATCACCCCGCCCATAAGAATCGCAACGCCGGCGCGCCACGCCACCAATCGCATGGCGAGGCCCGCCACCAGGAGAGCAAAGGCTGCCGTGATCAGGCTGTTCTAGGTGCGCGCCGGAACCGAAAGTGCCTCGCCGCGCAGCAAATTATTGATCGCGGCGGCATGAATATAGACGCCCGGGATTGAATCGCGTTTGAGCGATGCGTTGTAGAGATCGACAGGCGGTGGCGTCATACAGCGCTCGCCCATGGCGTCTCCGTCGGCGGCGGTGATAAAGCGCTTCGATGTGATCTTGCGGTCCTCAACATCAAGCACGACACCGAGCAGCACCGCCTTGCCGGCAAAATGATCGGCAAGAACTTTTTCTTTTCCCGCTGTCACGCAGGCATGGATAT
>JAPYQV010000455.1 GCA_029937205.1 Alphaproteobacteria bacterium | reverse complement strand
TGTTATAGATGTAGCTGCCTTCTTCGATCTTGCGCTCAGCGTCGTCATAGGCGTCGCGCGTAACCGGCTGGAATTTGATGCGGTCGCCGGGGCGGAACAGCACAATATCGCCGTCGAAGGCATCGAAGCGCTTGCTGGGATCCCAGATCGGCACCGGCGTACGGCCGAACAGTTGATAACCGCCGGGCGTCGCCACCGGATAGATCGACGAGGCCGAGCCGCCCATGCCGACCGCGCCTTGCGGCGTCCAGGTGCGCGGCGGATTGTATTTCGGGCAGGTGATCATGGCGCGCGGATCGAGTGGCTGTAAAAACGGCAGGCCGGGCCAGAAGCCGAGCGAGGCCACCCAATATTCCGAGTTTGAATGGACGCGCACCAATTGATGGCGATCTTCCAGGCCGTTCAGGCGGGCGACGAAATCCGGGTCATACGCCTTGTCCGGGTTAATTTTCTCGCGGTAATCGTCGATGCATTCTTTGGTCCAGGGATCGAGATAGAGCGTTTCGAAGGTGAACAGGCGGCTGTCGAGCTCGATCTCGTCGGTGGAACCAAGAGAATTACACAGGCTCTGTAATTCCGTCACCATGTCGCCGTAAGAAATATCGCGCGACTCGTAATGCACCAGCAGCGAGGCAAAGCAGGGAGCCGATTCGACCAGGCCCTTGGTGCCGGATTCCCGCAAGGCGCCAGCCAAACCCTGGGCCATGAAGTTGAGTTCCAGGTTCATTTCATTGCCGAACTCGACCGTGATATAGCGGTCGCCGCCGGGCGAAAAATTCGGTTCGTCGAATATCATGTGCAGCCTCTCCCGATCCGCCTGTGGCGGGAAATTAGTCGCTAAACAGCTCGGTTTTGTGTTCCTCGACAAAGCCGGTATGCGTCCTGCCGCCGAGATAGGCAGGATGCGCCAGGATGCGCTTCAGAAAGGACATGTTGGTTACGATGCCTTCTATACGGAATTCATTCAGCGCCGCCAACATTTTCTCGATTGCCGCCTCGCGGTCAGGCCCATGGGCGATCAGTTTGGCGATCATGGAGTCATAAAAATAAGTCACCTGATCGCCCTCGCGGACGCCGGTATCGACACGGATGCCATTGCCCTCGGTGGGTGCTGAGAAGGTTTCCAGCGGACCGGGCGAAGGCAGAAAATTCTTTGCCGGGTTCTCCGCATAGATCCGGCATTCGATGGCGTGGCCAGTTGCGGCGATGCTGTCCTGGGTGATTTGCGAGAGATCTTCGCCGCCGGCCAGGCGTAACTGAAGGCCGACCAGATCCTGCCCGGTGATCATTTCACTGACCGGGTGCTCGACCTGAATGCGGGTGTTCATCTCGAGGAAATAATATTGCCCGTCCGGCGCCAGAATAAACTCGATCGTCCCGGCGCCCAGGTAGCGCTCCTGTTTGGTCAGCGCCAGCGCCGCTTCGGCCATGGCTTCGCGGGTCTCGGCGGCGAGGCCGGGGGCGGGGGATTCCTCGATGATTTTCTGGAAGCGCCGTTGAATGGAACATTCCCGTTCGAATAAATGAACCGCGCCGCCATCGCCGAAGCCGAACACCTGTATTTCGATATGGCGCGGTTGATCGATCAGCTTTTCCAGATAAATCGCGCCGTCACCGAAGGCCTTTTCGGCCATACTCTGGGTCGCCTCGGCGGTGGCTAGCAAGTCTTCCGCCGCGTCGACCCGCTTCATGCCGATACCACCGCCGCCCGCTGTCGCCTTGACCAGCAACGGGTAGCCGATCGCGTCGCCGGCCGCCTGCAGCCCGTCATTGCTGTTCGGTATTAAGCGCCGGCTGCCGGGCACAATCGGCACGCCGGCGTCCGCGGCCAATTTCCGCGCGCGTTCCTTATCGCCCATATCGGCGATGGTTTCGGGGCGCGGACCGATCCAGATCATGCCGGCTTCGGTCACGGCGCGGGCAAAACCTTCATTCTCAGCGAGAAAGCCATAGCCGGGATGTACCGCGTCCGCCTGCGCCTCGCGCGCCGCGGCCAGCACCTTTTCGGCAACGAGATAGCTCTCCTTGGCCGCCGACGGGCCGATGGCATAGGCTTCGTCGGCTTCCGCCACATGTTGGGCGTTGGCATCGGCCTCGGAATAGACCGCCACCGTTGCCAGCCCGAGGGCGCGGCAGCTGCGAATGATACGGCAGGCGATTTCGCCGCGATTGGCGATCAAAACTTTTTTCATGGGTGTCTTAATTTCTTTCTGCTGGTCGAAACTCAGTTGGTCAATTCGGCGTGGATGGCCTTGGCAACTTCCACGGCGCCCGGGGTATCGGAATGAACGCAAATGGATTGGCATTTAACGTCGACCAGTTTGCCTGAGAGCGCCATAACGGTGCCATCATTTGCGGCGCGCCGGGCCTGTGCGAGAGCCGCCTCCGGCGCCACCGCTGTGTGCTCGCGGGTGATCACCACTTCGCCGGCATCGTTATAGTCGAGATCGACATAGGTCTCGAAGATGATCGGTACACCAAGGGCGCCATAAACCTTTTCATGGCCGGTGCCGGACATGGCCATCACCGGCACGCCGAAGGTCTCCGCACAGAGGCCGATGGCGCGACAGGTCGCTTCATCGTGCCACGCCACGCCGTTGAGCGCTCCGTGCGGTTTGACATGATTGAGCAACATGCCTTCGGCATCGAGAAAGCCTTTCAGGGCACCAACTTGATAGACTAGGCTGTCGAGCAATTCATCCGGATCCATCGCCATAGCACGCCGGCCGAAGCCCTGGCGGTCGGGATAGGACGGGTGGGCGCCCACGGCCACATTGTGTTCTTTGGCGAGGCGCACCGTGGCGCGCATAACAGAGGGGTCGGAAGCATGAAAGCCGCAGGCCACATTGGCCTGGCTGACATAAGGCATGATCGCGGCATCGTCGCCACACGTATAGATGCTGTAGGCTTCGCCCATGTCGCAATTGATATCCACTTTCACGCTGTCGTCCTG
>JAPYQV010000454.1:2121-2954 GCA_029937205.1 Alphaproteobacteria bacterium | reverse complement strand
GTGTTGTCGAATGTCGTGCGGGCAGTGACCAGATCTTCCCAGCGCGGGTGCATTTCAGTTGAAGCGGGCATGGTCGCGGCGGCCGGCGGCGGGCTAGCGGTAAATCGGCTCATCCACATTTGGTCGCCCCAAAGAATATGGCTCAACGTAGCGTGAATGGAGCCAAAAAACGCGCCCCGTTGGCGCTTGCGTTCGCTCTCGGAAATGGTGTTGGCGGCATCATAGAGGCTGCTGTTCTGCCAGCGGTTATAAGCCGCCATGGTGCGCACATAGCCGGTCGAAATCATCCAGTTTGCCTTTTGCTGTTGGTGTCTTGCTCAGGGCCGCTCCAAAGCGGCCGCGCCAAACATGACGGAATAGGTGCGGCACCAGATGGCGACCGATTTGAAGGCGTCCGGCGAGACTCCCTCGGGGAGTATGTAACTTTGTGCGCCGCTGAGTGCCTTGCGCGGCCCGAGGTTTTCATTGTGCGCATTTTTGATGGCGGCATCCGTGTGCGGCTCTTCCGCCGTGCTTAGATAGATGAAGAGGTCGGGGCCGGCATCGGATTCGAAATTCTCAAAACGAACCTCATAACCGCCATCGTCGCGCGCGACCAGAACAGCGCGCCCGCTGGTCGGGTGGTGGGTGCCGTAAAATTGGCCGCTGGCAATAATTTCCTCGGCCTGAAGCGGCGCCGCAGCCATTACAAGAAACCCGGCGAGAAACCCGGCAATCGCAAATCTTTGTGACAGACTATTCCAGCGCATCGTAACCCTCCCGATCCCGTTAAATCCCTTGCGCGACCTTCGGCATGACTTCCTCGGCAAAGAGGTGCATGGCGTCGGTCACTT
>JAPYQV010000454.1:0-2111 GCA_029937205.1 Alphaproteobacteria bacterium | reverse complement strand
GTTCACGCCGAGGCGCTTATTGTAGCCGATTATTTGCTCAGCCACTTCGTCCGGCGACCCGAACAAAAACCGGTCGCGCAGCAGTTCGTTGAATTCGAGCGAGAGATCGTCGTCGCCCTTGGGCATGGCCTTGTCCTGGCCCCATTCGTGATAGGCCTTGTATTTGGCTTCGAGATAGGGCTGGGCCATGCGCATGGCTTCGTCGCGCGAGCCGGCAACGAAAACCTCGCGCATCAGCGGCAGCTCGTCGGGGAACGGCTTGTCGAGCGCGTCAAGCTCGCGGCGGTAGATGTCGAGCTGGCGTTCGATGGTATCCATGCGTTGGTGCGGGTTGATGAACCAGGTATCGCCGAGGCGCGCGGCGCGCCGTACCGCACTGTCCGCGTTGGCGCCGAACCATATCGGCGGGCGCGGCTTTTGTACCGGCTTGATCGAGAGCGTCACATCGTCGAGCTCAAAATGGCTACCCTTCATCGTGACATGATCTTCGGTCCACAGGCGCAGCACTGCCTCGAGATTTTCTTCCAGGCGCGGCCCGCGCTCGGATTGCGTCGTGCCGAAGCCCTTGAACTCGACCTCGCGGTAGCCGAGCCCGGCGCCGAACACCAATTTCCCGCCGGTTATCACATCGAGCGTCGCCAATTGCTCGGCAATATCGAGCGGCTTGTGCAGCGACAGAAGAACGATGCCGGGGATCATGCGGCAATTGGGCGCCTCGGCGGCGAGACGGCAGAGAAAGGGGATTTGTGCCAGCATTTGTAGCGGATGGGCGGCGTAATGCATGCCGGCGCATATGCCGGTGAAACCAAGTTGGTCGGCCAAGCGTGCCTCCGCCGCCAAATCGTCAAAGCGTGCCACCATATCCGCGTCCTTGGGATATTGGCCGCGAATGAAGAAAGAATATTGCATGCTCATACTCTGCCCTGTTTTGCCGCGTTCAAATTATTTGAGTAGGCTATCATTTTCGCCACGGCAGGCGGAACAATAACCGAAAGGCGAATCTTATGAAGGTAGATGGCGGCTGCCATTGCGGCCATATCAGTTACGAAGCCGAGATCGATCTCGATAGAGTCGTCGTGTGCCACTGCACGGACTGTCAGACCATGTCTGGCGCGCCGTTTCGCACCGTGGCGTTCACCGCTATGGACGGTTTTAAATTGCTTTCCGGCGAGCTCAAAATTTATGTGAAAACGGCGGAAAGCGGCAACAAGCGGCAGCAATCCTTCTGCCCCGAATGCGGCACGCCGATCTATGCGTCGGCGGACGAGGCGGGACCGAGGAATTACGGCATCCGCGTCGGTTCCATCCGCCAGCGTGCCGAACTCATTCCGAAACTGCAGGTCTGGACGCGCTCGGCGCAACATTGGCTTGCCGACATGGACGGTATTGCCAAGTTGGAAGAGCAGACGCCCGCCAAGGCGAAATAATAGCGCGCGCTATTCCGCCGGCGCTGGCGCCTCCGCGCGCGTCTCCATGACCTTGGCGCCGCGTGTGAATATGGCGAGGCCGGCGAAGGCCATGGCGGTGGCGATCCAGACCCAGAAGCTGTGGCGTTCGTCTTCGAGGATGTAGCCCCAGCCGAAGCCGCCGAGAACGATGAAATAATTGAACTGTGAAAAGAATACCGGTCCGGTGATGCGCACCAGAGTGAACCAGGCGACCGTGGTCGCGGCGGTAATGGCGCCAGCGTAGAGGATCACGAGATTGGCATCCAATGTGGCGGCGGGAAAAATAAAGCTCTGGCCGCTCGCCACCATGACCGGTGCCAGGAGGATGGTGGCGCCGGCCGACATGCCGGTCGCCATCATCAGCGAGGGCGTACCGGGCGGGCGCAGGATGACGACGAAAGCGTTGCACGAGGCAAAACAAAGCGGTCCGATCAGAGCCAAGAGGACCCATCCCACCATGTCCGGCGCGGGCAGCCCGGTCTTGGGAATGAGGACGAACAGCATGCCGCAGAGGCCAAACAACACGCCGATCATGCCGGAGAGGCGGAATTTCTCGACGCGCAGTAAATAGGACATGGCATAGGTCAGGAGCGGCACCAGGACAAGCAACAGCGTGATGATGCCGACCGGAAGCTTGGGCGCGAGAAAGGTGAGGAGCGGCAC
>JAPYQV010000453.1 GCA_029937205.1 Alphaproteobacteria bacterium | reverse complement strand
GAATCGGATTCTCTCAGGACGCCCATTTCCGGTTCGCCAGCCTCGTGGCGCGCGACGATCTCCGGGTGCGGCTCGGTGACGATAAATTGGTGCTCAACCGGAATGACGGGAATGTCGAGACCGACCATGGCACCGGTATTGCGAGCAAAATTGCCGCTTGCCGAGACAATATGTTCGCAGGTGATTTCGCCCTGGTCGGTGGTGACGCGCCATTCCCCGTTGGCGTGTTGTTTAATCGCCGTGACAGTCACACCCCGGTTGATTTCGGCGCCGCCTTGGCGTGCGCCGGTGGCCAGTGCCTGGGTGAGGTCGGCCGGCTGAATGTAACCGTCGCGCGGGTGTTGGATGGCGCCAACAATGCCGTCGGTATTGCACAGTGGCCATATTTCTTTAACCGCATCGGCATCGAGAAAGCGCACATCGACACCAATTGTTTCTGCCACGCCGGCATAGAAATGATACTCGTCCATACGATCGGCGGTGCCGGCGAGGCGAATGTTTGATACCTGGCGTAATCCTATTGCCTGCCCGGTTTCCGCTTCGAGGCGCTCATAGAGCGCGACCGAGTATTTATGAATTTGCCCGACCGAGTAGCTCATATTGAAGAGCGGCAGAAGGCCGGCCGCGTGCCAGGTCGAGCCGGACGTCAATTCCTTGCGCTCCAACAAGACGACGTCAGACCAACCCTTCTTGGTTAGATGATAGAGAGTCGAGACGCCGACCACGCCTCCTCCGATAACCACAACGCGCGCATGCGTCTTCATATATTCCTCGTCATTTTCTGTTCACCTCTTTGATGCTCAGAATAGCAATATCTCGCGTTGGAATGAACCTCGAAGCCACGCCGACAATCGGAAATTGACGCATTCGTTTATCAAAGTGACGCAAATTGCCTCGCCATGAGCGCTCGTGCGCCGCAGAATGTACAAATCGAATTTTGCGGGAAAGAAAAAAACATGGCGGAACCATCCGGGCGCCGCGCTCGGCGCGGAAGATCGGCACGTCGCGCGTCGCGTGCCAATGCCGCGCCTCAGGCCGCCACTTCCTATATTGAGAGAAAAATTCCCCTCACCGAATTGTTGAGCGATGAGGGGTTGAGCATCATTGAGGCCAATTGCGATACGCTGCTCGAGGAAATCGGCATCGAGTTCCGCGATGACGCTGAAGCCATCGCACTGTGGAAGGATGCCGGCGCCGACATCACGGGCGAACGGGTGCGTTTCCCCAAGGGCATGTTACGCAAAATCGTCAAAACCGCGCCGCCGGTCTTTACCCAGCATGCACGCAATCCGGCGCGCAATATCGAAATCGGCGGCAACAGCATGGTGTTTGCGCCGGTCTATGGTCCGCCCTTTGTCAGCGATGTGGAGAAGGGGCGGCGCTATGGAACGATCGAGGATTTTCGTAATTTCGCCAAACTCACTTACATGCTGCCCTATCTTCATCATGCCGGTGGCACGCTGTGCGAGCCGGTGAATCTGCCGGTTAATAAGCGTCATTACGATATGGTCTACAGCCATATCAAATATTCCGATAAAGCTTTCATGGGCTCCGTCACCGCGCCGCAACGGGCCGAGGATTCGGTGCGTATGGCGGAAATCCTCTTTGGTGAATCCTTCGTCGATGAAAACACGGTGTTGCTCAATCTGATCAATGTGAATTCACCGCTGGTCTATGACGCCACCATGCTGGGCGCGCTCAAGGTCTATGCGCGGCACAATCAAGCCTGCATTGTCTCGCCGTTTATCCTCGCCGGCGCCATGAGCCCGGTGACGGCGGCAGGCACACTCTCTCAGCTTCTCGCCGAGGCATTGGCGGGGATTGCACTCACGCAACTCATTCGCCCAGGTGTTCCGGTGATATTTGGCGCTTTCGTTAGTTCGATCTCCATGCAGTCGGGCGCGCCCACATTTGGCACCCCGGAGGGCACGTTGCTTTTGAATGGTGCGTCCCAATTGGCGCGCCGTCTGAACTTGCCATTTCGCTCCGGCGGCTCGTTTACGTCGTCAAAATTGCCGGACGCGCAATCGGCTCAGGAATCGGCGCAGTCCATTCTCGCCACCGTACTTTCGGGAACGAACTTTGTGCTGCATGCGGCCGGTTGGCTGGAGGGCGGGCTGTGTTCGTCCTATGAAAAACTGGTGCTGGACGCGGATCAGCTTGGCGTGATGCATGTGCTTGCGCGCGGCATTGATCTCAGCGACGAAGGCCAGGCCATGGATGCGCTGCGCGAGGTCGGACCTGGCGGGCACTTCCTCGGCGCTGAACACACCCAGCGCAATTTCGAATCCGCCTTCTTTCGCTCCAGCATCGCCGACAATAATTCCTATGAGCAATGGGATTTGGATGGCCGCAAGGATGCGGCAGAGCGGGCAAACTCGCTGTGGAAGGAGATGCTGCAGCGCTACGAGCCACCACCACTGGATGAAGCGATCGACGAAGCTCTGCTCGCCTTCATGGCTAAAAGCAAAGAGTCCTTCCCAGACAGCTTCGCCTGAGTGTTGTCAGCCAAATCCGGGATGTACGGGACTGTCTTTCGGCTTCAAGAGGTAACGCCGCGCCACATTAAAATAGCCGTAAAATAGGTATGCGCCCTGGCACGCAAGGTCGGCATCGATCGCTCCACATTGTCGCTATTGCTATCCGACGATATGGACCGCCTGCCGCGCGCCGATACGGCGGCGGCGCTGGCTTCCGCATTGCAAATCAGCCTCGATTGGCTTCTTGGCCTCAGCCATGAAGCGCGCATCGGCGCCGATATTCTGCTCGAATCCATGCAGATCACGCCGAGCGACCGGTCTCCGGATGATGCGGGTTTGGCGCGCTGGCATCAGGAAGCGCGCGGTTACAAAATCCGCTATGTGCCGACCACGCTGCCTGATTTGGTCAAGACCGAAGCGGTAATCGAGCATGAGTACAGGGATTTTGCCGCCAAATCAGCCGGACAAATCAAAGTCG
>JAPYQV010000452.1 GCA_029937205.1 Alphaproteobacteria bacterium | reverse complement strand
CGGTCAGGCCGCGCTGGGTAGTCTCTATATCCACGGCGAGGGCGTTCCGATCGATTATGGCGCGGCACTCAAATGGATGCGGCTGGCGGCCGAGCAGGGCGAGGTCACCGGGCAGTTCAATATGGGCTCGATTTATGCCGGCGGGCTCGGGGTCGAGCGTAATTACAGCGAAGCGGCGCGCTGGTTTCGCCTTGCCGGTGAGCAATATGACGCCATAAGCCGATATAATCTGGCGCTCCTCTATTCGCGCGGCCTCGGCGTCGAGCGCGACGACGGCGAGGCGGTTTTCCTGCTCAATACCACAGCGATCATCGCCGGAACGCCGGAAATCGGCCTGAGAGAACTGGCCGGAGAGGCCGAGCATTTGGCCCTCAACCTGATGATGACGATGAATCAGGACGATATCCAGGAGGCCCATGACCGCTCCAAGCAATTCGAAGCGGCGTACATAAAATACTATTTAAAGTTTTATTTCGACGGTAAGAATGCCCCGCAGGAGCCCTGATTCGGCTCCGAATCGACCACCAAACCAGCATATATTGTGGTTTCCCCGATAAATTTGCTTGCCATTAGCGTGTCACCCGTTATTTTGGGGGTGAAGCAGACTGCCCCACAAGATGTAGGGGCAGCGTTAATTTGAGGCGGGGAGTACGAATATGTCGACTTGGACACCGGAACGTATCGCGGAAATCACCCGTTTGTGGGACGAAGGCCTGACCACGGCGGAAATTGGCAAGATGGTCGGCGTTTCCAAGAATGCCGTCGTTGGCAAGGCCCATCGCCTCGGATTGCCGGCGCGCCCGTCGCCGATCCGGCGCAGCAATGGCAACACCGCTAAGGTGGCCCGGCCGGTAGCGAAAGCGCCGGTCAAACCGATGCGCCAGATCGTCCTCAGCACCTCCGGCGCCTGTTGCAAATGGCCGTTAGGGCATCCCGGAGAAGCCGATTTTCATTTTTGCGGCAGTCTGGCGCTGGTTAACAAGCCTTATTGCCCCGAGCATTACCATATGGCCTATCTGCCGGCCCGGGCGAAAGGCGATAGCCGGCCTGCCGCGCAGCGCCAACAAGTGCAGATGGAGGGCGCCCGGCGCGCCGCTTCCGCCGCTTAGAGCATTTCACGCTCGCATGCGCTCACGCGAGATGCTCTAACTCTTTGGCATTGAAGCAAATCACAAACCGACAACAATGTCGCAGGTGATTCCACCTGCTCGGGATTTGCTCTAAGGCAGGCTTCTCAGTCTATTGCGGCGCGTTTAGGTGATTGTCTGAAGGCGCCGCATCACAGCGCGCAACTTCATTGTCCATGCGGGCCAGCCACATCAGCGCGTACATGTGGAAATCACCGGCAAGACTGAAGAGCGGATAGGTGAAGGTGGCCGGGCGGTTTTTCTCGACAAAAAAATGCCCCAGCCAGGCGAAGAAATAGCCGCAGAAGAAGGTCGCCAGCAACAGCCAGGGCTGCGGCAGGGCGGCGGCCAGAACGATCAGAATCAGCGCCCCTGACGTCCCGATGAAATGCAGGCGGCGTGTGGCGGGCTGGCGATGCTGCCGGACATAAACCGGCCAAAAGGCGCGATACGTTCTTATGCGTTGCTCAGCCATGCCGCACTGCCTATGTTCTCACCGCATCACCGGGGAGGTGGCGAAGCGTGACACTTCGCCTATAATGCCTCGAAATTTCAAACACGAAGACCATACGGAGAGCTGTTCATGGCTGCAATGACCACACCGATATGTGATTTCGGTTGGAAGGCAAAGGGTTTTGACCTGCCAGGTGTTGACGGCAGCAATTACAGCCTCGCCGACGTCAGCGGCGTGAACGGGACTTTGGTGATGTTTCTGTGCAACCACTGCCCGTTCGTCAAGGCGGTGATCGGGCGTATCGTGCGCGACGTATCCGAGCTTGCCGGCCATGGCATCGGCGCTGTCGCCATCATGCCGAACGATGTGGCGAGCCATCCATCTGATTCCTTCGACAATATGAAGCTGTTCGCCGCCGCGCATGATTTCAGCTTTCCCTATGTGATCGATGAAAGCCAGGCCGTGGCACGCGCCTATGAAGCAGTGTGCACGCCGGATTTTTTTGGGTTTGATGCGTCGGGCGGCCTACAATACCGCGGACGATTGGATGAATCCCGCCTGGAGCCGGTGGCGGGTGCCAGGCGCGATCTGTTCGAGGCGATGAAGCATGTTGCCGGCAGCGGCGCTGGCCCGGAACAACAATTGCCGAGCCTGGGATGTTCCATTAAGTGGCGGGCAGCGGCCTGAGAGGGCGCATGACCGCCCGCCCGGCCCGCGCCGGCGAAAGATAGGAAGAGGCAAGACGTGGCCGATATATTCCGCGAAGTCGATGAAGACATTCGCCATGAGCGATACCAAAAACTATGGCGGCGAACTCGCTGGTATCTGCTCGGCATCACACTGGCGTTGATCATTGCGGTGGCGGCGTACGTCATTATCAAGGAGCAGAATGCGGCGCAGCGCGAGGACGAAGGCCGGCAATTTGCCACCGCACTTAGCGAACTGGACGCCGGGCGGCCAAAAGGTGCGGCTGTCGCATTTCTCGCCCTCGCCGATACGACAGATTCCGGCTATCTGGCGCTCGCCCGTCTGCGTGCCGCCGATGCATTGATTCTGGCCGGCGATTTTACCGGCGCGGTGGCGATTTACGATCAATTGTCGGCGGACAGCCGGGCCGATGTGCTTTATCGCGAGCTCGCCGTGCTGCTCGCTGCCGAGCGCCTGCTCGACAGTTCCGGCGCCGAGGAGGTGATGCAACGCCTGGCACCATTGGTGAACGGTAACGGGCCGTGGCGCTCGCTGGCCAGCGAGCTGACCGGCGTCGCGCAAATGCGCGCCGGCCGCAATGACGCGGCGCGCGACATATTCACCACTCTCAGCAATGATGTCAGCGCACCGGGCGGCGTGCGCAGCCGCGCACAGGAACTCCTTGCCAGCC
>JAPYQV010000451.1 GCA_029937205.1 Alphaproteobacteria bacterium | reverse complement strand
CTCATTGATGGTGTCGTCATACTGCACGCCGGGATCGGCCGACTGCCAGGCGGCGAGGGCGATCTTTTCCCACAGGTCGCTTGCCTTCAGGGTTTTTGCCACTCTGCCGTCGGTGCGCCGCACCAATTCCCAATCGCCGCCGCTTTTCACGCTTTCGAGAAAAGCATTGGTGACACGCACGGTGTTGTTGGCGTTCTGTCCCGATACGGTGACATAGGCTTCCGACTGCCAATCCGTGTCGAAAATCTGAAAATCGATCGAATCATAGCCTTGCTGCGCTAAGCGGATCACACGGCGGATATAATTTTCCGGAATCATGGCCTTGCGCGCGGCGCGGATTTCCGTCTTCAGCGCCGCATTTTCCTTGGGCTCGAAACGCGCGTCGCCACTGGTATTACCGGTGCTGTTACCGGTGCTATCACCGGCGCCTTCCGCGCACGACCGGATGATCGCGTTGAGATGCTGGTTGGCGAGCTTGGAGCCGGCCACCAGGGCGGCGACTTTCTGCTCTTCGTTGACCTTCCAATTGATAAATTTCTCGACATCCGGATGGTCGATATCAACGATCACCATCTTGGCCGCACGCCGGGTGGTGCCGCCCGATTTTATCGCGCCCGCCGCGCGGTCGCCGATCTTCAGGAAGCTCATCAGGCCGGAAGATTTCCCGCCGCCGCTGAGTGATTCGCCGTCCGAGCGCAGATTGGAAAAATTGGTGCCAGTACCGGAGCCGTATTTGAACAGCCTAGCCTCACGGACCCAAAGATCCATGATGCCACCCTCATTAACCAGGTCATCATTAATGCTCTGGATAAAACAGGCATGCGGCTGCGGGTGGGCATAGGCGGATTGCGAGGGCTTCGCTTCGCCGGTCTCGAAATCGACGTAATAATGCCCTTGCGCCGGGCCGTCGATGCCGTAGGCCCAATGCAATCCGGTGTTGAACCATTGCGGCGAATTGGGCGAGCACATCTGCTGGCTTAGCATATAGCGCGACTCGTCGTAATACGCGCGGGCGTCCTTGTCGGCGTCGAAATAGCCGGCTTTCCAACCCCAATAGGCCCAGGTTCCGGCCAAACGGTCGAATACCTGCCGCACCGACGTTTCGCCGCTCTCGCGCTCGCCCGCATCCAGGCTGGCCAACGCTTCGTCATCGGCTTCCGAGCGCCATAACCAGCGCGGCAGGCTGTCTTCCTCGACGGCACGCAGGCGCTGTGGCACACCTGCCTTGCGGAAATATTTCTGCGCCATCACATCGCAAGCCACCTGAGACCACGCGCTCGGCACTTCGATATCGTTTTGTGAAAAGACAATTGAGCCGTCGGGATCGCGAATTTCGCTCTTCGTCTTGCGAAACTCCACATCGTTGTACGGCGACTGACCGTCAACCGTGAATACCCGCTCTATGCGCATCGCGCCCCCCAATATTCCTCGCCCGTTATTAAAAAATTCGATCCGCAGCAGCCAATTTGGATCGTGGGCGATTTAACTCTTCAAATTCAGATACTTCAAGATAGTGTGTCGTTTGTTTCAAATGCTACTACATCTTGAAGTCAGGAACGTTACGCCCTTCAAATTCAGATGGCAACAATATTTTGTGATAGGCAGCATGACAGCCACTAGATACAGTAGATCGCGGCCTGTGGATAAAACTGTGGCTAACATTTTTTTTTAAGATTTATTTTTTGTAACAAATACATATATTTAATATTGTTTTCTAATGTAAAAAATATAAATGACTGCTGAACACTCTTAAAGTAAATTCTAAACGCTGATTTGGCGTAGATTGCAATTGTCAAGAAAATTATTTTTGGAATTACCTGTGCCGCCGGCCGGTAATTTTTCATTCCACCATCATTTTGCCGCGCCACTTTAGAATCCTGGACGGCGCGCCGTCAGTGTGCATTATTCGCCGCCTCGTCGAGAAAATCGAAATGATGCTTGATCGCCGTAGACATATTGGTGGTCGGCGGTGCGAACGGAGACTTTCGCCATGGCTACGATCGGAACCCGGCTGTTCACCATGTTCAAAGGTGAATTTGTCGGCCGGGATGAATTCGGCAATCGTTATTACCGCGAAAAAAAGGTTCTAGCTGGGCGCCGGGAGCGGCGCTGGGTACTGTATGGCGGCGACGATGAGCCCTCCAGCGTGCCGCCGTCATGGCATGGCTGGCTGCACCATATTGTTGCCGAGACTCCGGCGGAAAAGCCGCTCGAAGTAAAATCCTGGGAAAAACCGCATTTGCCGAATTTGACCGGAACATCGGCCGCCTACCGCCCGCCAGGCCATATTTTGGAAGGCGGCCAACGCGATAAGGCGACCGGCGATTACGAAGCTTGGCGTCCAGAATAGTTGACCAGAGCGAATCGATAGCGTGGCGCGCAATCGTCCCCACACCGAATCCAGAATAATCCGGTCGGTCGGAACCGTACTGGAAGATGACGGCTTTGAAAAAGTCGGGATCAACCTGATCGCCCGTACCGCCGGCGTCGATAAAGTATTGATATATAGATATTTTGGTGGATTGGACGGCCTTCTGGCGGCGTTCGGCGAGAGTGCCGATATATGGTGGGATGTTGATGAAATAGTTGGCGAGCATTTAGCGAAGCCGAAGCACGAGACGTTATCCGACTGGTGCGCCTTGGCGTTGGCCCGCCAGGTCAGCGCCTTGAGACGTCGCCCCGTGACCCAGCAGATCCTGCTCTCTGGGAGCTCAGCCAGTCGAACGCCCTGATCCGGCATTTAAATCAATTGCGCGAAGAACGCATGCACCAGCTCGTCCGTCGAGTCATCGAGCTTGGCGGCAAGCGCGCCGACGCCCGCCTGATGGCAGTGCACAGCTTGCTCGGTGGCGCGTCGGAATATCTCGTCTTGAGAGCGCGCCGGTCCGAAAATATCCTCGGTATGGATTTTTCCAGCGATACCGGTTGGCGCCGGCTTGAGGCGTCGATCTCCGCCCTCGTCAAGGCCGT
>JAPYQV010000450.1 GCA_029937205.1 Alphaproteobacteria bacterium | reverse complement strand
TTCGGAAAAGCTGAGCGCGATCTGCAGGCCGATGCCTTTGCTGCCGCCGGTCACGAATATGGCCATCAAAAAACTCCATTCTCAAATAAACTTGTCCGACAAACCGATCTTGAGACACGCTAGAATGCCACAAGGAGCGAGGCAAAAGCGCGCCGGCAGCATCAAAAACGGAGAAAGACTTTGGATTTTGGCTATAGCGCGAAGACCGAAGAATATCGCGAACGTGTGGCGGCGTTCATGGCGGAGCATATCTATCCCAACGAGGAAAAATTGCTGGCCCAGATCGCCACCGGCGACCGCTGGCAGCCCATGCCGCTAATGGAAGAATTGAAGGACAAGGCCAAGGCGGCGGGTCTGTGGAACCTGTTTCTGCCCGATAGCGAATTGGGCGCGGGGCTCACAAACCTCGAATACTCGCCAGCCTGCGAAGAGATGGGGCGCTCGCCTTTCGGCCCCGAGGCATTCAACTGCTCGGCGCCGGACACGGGCAACATGGAGGTGCTGGTGCGCTACGGCACCGCGGCACAGAAGAAACAGTGGCTCGAGCCCATGCTGGCCGGCGAAATGCGCTCCGCTTTCGCTATGACTGAGATCGAGGTGGCGTCTTCGGACGCGACCAACATCGAGACGCAAATCCGCCGCGACGGCGACGAGTACGTCATCCAGGGCCGCAAATGGTGGACATCCGGCGCCCTCGATCCGCGCTGCAAGATTTTGATCCTGATGGGCAAGACCGACCCGGACAATGAAAACCGCCACAAACAGCAATCCATGATCCTGGTGCCGATGCCTCATCCCGGCGTCAAGATCAAGCGCATGCTGCCGGTGTTCGGCTACGACGAAGCGCCGCATGGCCATGCGGAAGTCTATTTCGACAATGTCCGGGTGCCGGCGGACAACATGCTGCTTGGCGAAGGCCGTGGTTTCGATATCGCCCAAGGCCGCCTCGGCCCGGGCCGTATCCATCATTGCATGCGGCTTATTGGTTTGGCTGAGCGCGCCCTAGAGCGCATGTGCCGGCGGACAAAATCCCGCTCCACATTTGGCAAAGCGATCTCGGACCAGACGGTAACCCAGGAACGCATCGCCGAGGCGCGCATCAAGATCGAGCAAGCGCGTCTGTTGACCCTCAAGACGGCGTGGCTGATGGACACAGTCGGCAACAAGGTGTCGCGCAAGGAGATCGCCATGATCAAGGTGGCGGCACCGAACATGGCGTGCGAGGTGATCGATTGGGCGATCCAGGCCTTCGGCGGCGCCGGCGTCACTTCGGATTACGGCCTCGCCTACGCCTACGCCACGGCGCGGCTTCTAAGGATTGCCGACGGCCCGGACGAAGTGCACCGCAACCAGATCGCGCGCCTTGAAATGCGCCAATATGACAACAATGAAAGCACGCGCGGCGGCAACGCCTATGTACCGCTGCTCGACGACGCCGACGTCGACCCGCTCGGTCCGCCGCGCTGGGTGGTTTAGGCGGCGGCGCTTGTCAGCAATGACAAAATTTTTTCAGGAACTATTGGAATGGTTGCGTAAAGATATGGAAAACAGTGAGACGGATTGAAGGAACGTCGGCAATATTTTTGATTTCGTAGGGCTACCGTTGATAAGATCGACCAATATTGCGTTCTCCAGTAATTGCGCTCCGAGCGGAAGAGAGTCCAGCCATGCCAATTAAAGTATCCTACCGGGAAGATGGTGGCGTGGATTTTGACGGGCAGGGACTCATGACAGGTGAAGATGTCATTGAAGCAAATAATACAATCTATGCGAGCGAAGAAAAAATAGCGCAGCTCAAATATCAATTATGCGACTACACCAAGGCTGATAAATTCGAGATCAGCAACTTTTAATTGCGCAGAATAGCAAGTCAAGACGAGAAAGCCGCAACGCTAAATCCGGATATGCTGGTCGCCATCGTGAGCGTGCAGCACTTAATGTTCGGGCTGGCGCGAATGTGGGAGGCCTATGCCGGCGAAACCCCATTTGAAACCGCTGTCTTTCGTGAGCGGGAGGAGGCGAAAGCCTGGATTCAGGCGCGCGTCAAATAGCGACCGTGAAGCGTTTGGCGCACCGAGCCGCCCACTGCCTTTTCAAGCGAACACGGTGCGTGCGTTGGTTGTTAATACGTATTTCCGCGAGTACATCGAGGGTGCGGTTATTTAGATTGAGCGCCTCTTTCACAGGTTAATGTTCTTCTGCGAAAGCCTCGTCGGGCAGGCGCTCGATGGAGAGGCGGGTGCGGCGGACGTGTTGGCGCATGAGGGTTTCCGCCTTGCCGGCTTTGTCGCCGAGGATGCAGGCGGCCAGAGTTTCATATTCCTTGAATTGGCGCTTGCGGTCGCCCGGCGTCAGATGCTGCTGGAACTGCATACGCAAGAGATGAAGCTGCATCGTCGGGACGAAGCGAGTGAGTTCCTGATTGCCGCCGATCATAACCAAAGTGCGGTAGAAACGGCTGCGCTCTTCGAGGAAGGCCATCGTATCGTGACCATCTTGAAATTTCATCAGGCGGGTGAATTCGGCTTCGAATGTTTTGCGGTTATCGTTCTCTTCGATGTGCTCCGTCGCGATGCGTGCGGCGAGGCCGGTCAGGCTTTCCTGGATAACCAAAATATCATGTACTTCGCGCCGAGTGAGTTTCCGAATATAGGCGCCGCGGTGCGGGATCAGGCTGACCAGTCCTTCCGCGGAGAGGCGTTTCAGCGCTTCGCGCACCGGCCCCCGGCTCAGTTTCAACTCACTCGTCAGATCGGCTTCGATGAGGCGCTGCCCAGGCACATAGCGGCCGGAGCGCAAGCCATCGATCAGGGCGCGGACGACCTGGTCTGGCGAGCTCGGCCCGTGCTTCTTATCATTGCGGCCTCTTTTGGCGGCGGATGCTCGGCGTTCATTCGCGCCGGCGGCTTTGCTTGCCATCGATTGTCTGATCCGGTTTGTGGCGTTATGGCGTTTGTGGTTGAGAATCAATC
>JAPYQV010000449.1 GCA_029937205.1 Alphaproteobacteria bacterium | reverse complement strand
ACTGAAGGGCGCGCGCCGCGGCCGCATTTCGGAGGCAGCCGACGAATTCAACAACATTTCATTCCATGAAGGCCAGCGCCCGTGGGGTGTGGAAGCGGATTGCGCGGCACCATGCGCTACGCAGAACGAGGTCAGTGCCGAAGAAGGCGCGACCATGTTGAAGAATGGCATCATGGCGGTTGCCGAGGGCGCCAACATGCCGTGCGAACAGGGTGCGGTGGATGCGTTCCAGGATGCGAAAATTCTGTTCGGCCCGGCCAAGGCGGTGAATGCCGGCGGTGTCGGCGTGTCCGGCCTGGAGATGAGTCAGAACAGCGCGCGCATTTCGTGGGGCGAAGACAGTTTGCGCAAGCTGCTGGAAGACATGATGAAGGACATTCACGGCGCCTGTGTCACCCATGGCAAGGACGATGACGGCCACGTCAACTACCTCAAGGGCTCGAACATCGCGGGCTTCGTGAAAGTTGCCGACGCTATGATCGCTTACGGTCACGTCTAGTCGCTAAAATTCAGGACACCATCCTGAATTGACCGGGGCCTGAATTGACCGGGGCCTGAATTGACGGGGGCCTGAAATGTCGGGGGCGCTGCCTGGAAAAGCAGCGCCCCCGTTTCATTGTCTGACCGGTGTCTTGGCCGGTGTCTTGGCCGGTGTCTTGGCCGGTGTCTTGGACAGTGTCTTGGACAGTGTCTTGGACAGTGTCTTGGACAGTGTCTGTGGCCGCGTCCTATAAAGCCGTCGCGTGACCCATCGCTTCATTTTTGAGCGTCTCATACATATTCAGTGCCCGCTCCGGCTTTTCACCTTCGTGTACCACCGCGCCCACGGCCTGGATCATGGCGATGGGCGATTCCGCCTGAAATATGTTGCGGCCCATACCGACGCCGCTGGCGCCCTGATCGATCGCCTTATAGGCCATGGTCAGAGCATCGAGCTCCGGTAGTTTTTTACCGCCGGCGATGACAATCGGCACCGGGCAGCCGGCGGTCACGCGCTCGAAGCCTTCTTCGACGAAATAAGTTTTTACGTAGTGCGCGCCAAGCTCGGCGGCGATGCGCGAGGCAAGGCCGAAATAGCGCGCGTCGCGCACCATATCTTTGTCGACGCCGGTTACCGCCAGGGTCGGAATGCCATATCTGTTGCCGCTGTCGATGAGCTTGATCAGATTACCGATCGATTGGTGTTCATACTCGGCGCCGATATAGATTTGTGCCGCCATGGCCGCGGCATCGAGGCGGATCGCATCCTCGATATCGACCGCCACCAATTCGTTGGAAAGCTCGCTGAGGATTGAATTTCCGCCGCTGCAGCGCAGCACCACCGGCTTGCCGCAATCGGCCGGCACGTTGGCGCGCAAGATCCCACGGGTGCACATCAAAACATCGGCATAGGGCATCAAGGGGACGATATTGAGGTCAATACGCTCGAGACCCGTCGTCGGGCCTTGAAAATAGCCATGATCAAACGCCAGCATCACCGTGCGCCCGCTCTTCGGGTTAAAGATGCGGGCGAGGCGGCTCTTCATGCCCCAATCCAATCCCTCCGAACCCTTCAGGAAGAAGGCGTCATTCTTGGCCGGCGTATCCAAGCCCCAATCCTTACCGTCTTTGATGTCGTCGAGATCAGCCATGTTGTCCCTCAATTTTCATCCCTCAAGCGCAATATTCGCGCCAATTTCCTTTTACCGCGCGCCGCGGTCCGGCGGAAGGTTTGAATTTTTCCGCAATAAAGTTTAATCTAAGAGTGAACATAGTTAACATTGAAACTAATTGGTGCGCCATGCGCTTTTGTTCACCCGCTCTGGCAGCCCTGATAGCAGTCCTGATGTCGGTGGCTTTGATGCTACCCCTGGCGTGGCAGCGCCCGGTTTATGCCGGTACGTGCGCTGATTCTCCGGCGGCGAACCGTGCCGGCGGGCTTTATATCGCCGGTGACAGCACGGCCGCACTGCCATTCGCCGAAGACGCCTTGCGCCAGGCTGAGCAAAAATGTGCCGCAAAAAGCAACGCACTCATCGCCCCTCTGGCGGACCTGGCCTCCATTCATCAGAATTTGGGAAGTTACGATGCGGCTGCATTACTGCTGATGCGCGTCATCGAAATCAAACAGGCCGCGTTCATGTCCGAGAAAACTGACAAGCTTGGAGCGGCGCTTCCCAACATGATTATCGATTTAAACAATTTGGCGTTTGTCTATGGCGCCCAAGGTAAATTCGAGGCGGCGGGAGAATTATTTGAGCACGTATTGTTCATCGCCGAAAAGGCGGTCGGCGACACACATATGCTCATTTCACAGGCGCTTCATAACCTCGCCAGCAATTACCGCGCCCGGGGTATGCATGATATGGCGTATCCCCTTTTCGCCCGTGCCGAAGAAATCGATAATTCGACGGGAGATGAAATTCCAGCAAACTGGTCCGAATCTCTTGGCCTGTCTCCTGACGAAACTCTCGGCCTGCACTCAGAAAAGCCAACCAGTTGGGCCACATCACTCGGCCTACTTTCCGAACAGCCGCTCTAAGCCGGCTACTCATGGCGCGCCCATCTGCAAGCGCCAGAAGAATGCGCGGAATCCGCCGATCCAGGTATTAAATTCGAAGCTCTTCGGGCGAAGAAGAAGAGAGTTGAATAGTGGGCTGAGGAAGACGAGGTTGTTCCGGCTAAGAAAACAAAGCGCGCCGAGCAGAAGGCCGCACTTCGCCACCCACCGCGTGTTGAATATTTCTCCGCCGGTGCTTGGAATGAATCCAATTTTTGATAGGGAAAGGCAACGCACAGATGGCAGGAAAACGGATCGCCGTGATGGGGACTGGAGCAAGTGGCGCGTCCATCGGGGCCGATCTGACACGCGCCGGGCTTGACGTCACCTTTATCGAGCAGTGGCCATCGCACGTCGAGGCCATGCGCGCCAACGGCATTCGGATTTGATCCTCCCCCAATTGATTGGTCCAACCTTATAGTTAGTCGAGGAGGATCAA
>JAPYQV010000448.1 GCA_029937205.1 Alphaproteobacteria bacterium | reverse complement strand
TACGTGTGGCATCGATGGCGGCGACAATGCATTGGCGGCCAAATTTCGCCGCCGCCTCGGTGACAAATTCCGGCCGCTGCACCGCCGCGGTGTTGATCGAGACCTTGTCGGCGCCGGCGAGCAGCAAATTGCGCACGTCCTCTGTGGTCCGCACGCCACCGCCAACCGTGAGCGGCATAAAGCAAACCTCGGCGGTACGCCGGATCACTTCATACATGCTTTCCCGACCTTCATGGGTGGCGGTAATATCGAGAAAGCACAGTTCGTCCGCGCCTTGCGCGTCGTAAACCGTGGCCTGCTCCACCGGATCGCCGGCATCGACCAGGTCGACAAAGTTGACGCCCTTGACGACACGCCCGTCATGCACGTCGAGGCAGGGAATGATGCGCATCTTCAGCATGGTTCAGATACTAGGCCGCCAACAAAGCGAGCGCGGTTGCCGCTTCTATGCGCCCGTCATAGAGCGCGCGGCCGCAGATCACACCTTCAATACCGGCATCCTCGACCGCCTTCAGTGCCGCCAGATCGGCGTGACCGGAGACGCCGCCCGAGGCGATCACCGGGGTGGAGATTTGCCGCGCCAGTGCCGCCGTGGCTTCGACATTCGGCCCTCCAAGCGCACCGTCGCGATCAATATCGGTGAAGATAATCGCCGCCACCCCGGCATCCTCGAAGGCGCTGGCCAATTCGAGCGCAGATGTGTCAGAGGTCTCGGCCCAGCCTTCCACCGCGACGCGCCCGCCGCGCGCATCAATGCCAACCGCGACCTTTCCGGGAAATTCACGGCACGCCGTGCGCACCAATGCCGGATCCCGCAGCGCCACCGTGCCGAGGATCACCCGCGCCACGCCGCGCGCCAGCCAATCGGCGATGGTCGCCATGTCGCGAATGCCGCCGCCAAGCTGCACCGGGATGGTGGCCTGGCTGAGAATGCTCTCCACCGCCGCGCCATTGACCGGCCGCCCGGCGAAGGCGCCATTGAGATCGACCACATGAATCCAGGCGAAGCCGGCCTCGGCAAAGCTTTTGGCCTGGGCGCCGGGATCGTCGGAGAACACGGTCGCCGCGTCCATCTCACCTTTCACCAGGCGCACACACTGGCCGTCCTTCAAATCGATGGCGGGATAGAGAATCATAATTCCTTGCAATAATAGTGGCCGGCCACGGTCTTGCCGTCGACCAGCGCATATCTCGGATGGCTGCCCCAGCGTTTGAAGCCAAGCGTCTCGTAAAGTGACAACGCCGCCTCCTGGGTTTCGCGCACCGACAAATTGATCACTTTGAAGTCGTGCGCGTGCGCCTCTTCCTCGACCGCCTCCAACAACGCCCGCGCCATGCCATGGCCACGCGCCCAGGGCGCGACAAAATGCGTGTCGATCAGGCAGCCGAAAGCCCACGCTTCCTTCTGCGGCGGCGGCGAAACCAGCTGCACCGAGCCGCCGATGACGCCGTCGAGTCGGCCAACGAACAATGCCCGCTCGGGCACCAAGACAACGCCTTGCCAGTAGCGCTCGAAATCCTGGCGCTGCGGCGGGCGCAACCAGCCAAAGCCGGCACCATCCTCGATCGCTTCCGATGCGGCGGCGCAGAGCTCGCTCAAGGCACGCTTGGGGAGCTTGGAAACTTTCTCAATCTTGACCAGTTCCGACATGTCACGGCTGCCAGGTGAGAAAATTGGTGATCAGGCGAAGCCCGGCCTGTTGGCTTTTCTCCGGGTGAAACTGCGTGCCGATCATATTGTCGCGCCCGGCCACGGCGGTGAGCGTCTCGCCATACTCGACGCTGGCGATCACGTCCGACGCCTCGGCGCAGCGCAGGTGAAAACCGTGCACGAAATAGGTATGGGTGCCGCTGGCGAGACCGCCCAAAACCGGGTGCCCGCCCTCAGCGATAACCAGATCGTTCCAGCCCATATGCGGCACTTTCAGGCCGTTCGCCGGTGCCAACGGCACGACCTCGCTGTCGAGCCAGCCGAAGCCTTCATGCTTGCCGTTCTCATGGCCAAAGCGCGCCATCAATTGCATGCCGACACAAATGCCGAGAAACGGTTTGCCTTGCTCGATCACCGCTTCTTCCAGTGCGGCGCGCATGCCGGGCAAAGCCTCGACGCCGCGCTTGCAATCAGCGAAGGCACCGACGCCGGGCAGCACGATACGCTCAGCTCGCGCCACGTCGGTGGCTTTGTCGCTGACGCAAATCTCCGGCCCGTCCGCACCGGCGGCGCGCTCGAACGCCTTGGCGGCGGAACGCAGATTGCCCGAGCCGTAATCGATTATGACGACGGTCATGAGATGACGACCGTCATGACATGATGGCCATCATGACCAGAAGCCGGGGCTCGGCCCGATATCGAGGCGCGGCGCGGCCGGTGCCGTTTGCGGGGCCGCGGTCGCGACCGGCTCCGTTTCTTCGCTTTGGTTGAGCAATCGTGCAAGGCGCATCACCGCGTGGCCGCGGTCGCGCGCGGCAATGACGCTGGATATTTCCCAGCCGCGTTCGTTCAAACCGGCACGAAGCCAGTCATTGCCATTGAAGCCGCAAAAGAACAAATAGCCGATTAGCAGCACCGCCCGGCTGGCCCAATCGAGGGCAAATATTTCCGGCAGGCCGACGATCAGAGTCAACAGCGCTGCCATGGCTAGCGCGCCGAGCCACATGCCGTGGCCGATGGCCCAGAGAATGGAGAAAAAGAAGGCGCCCCAATTGAAGCCCTCGCGCACCAACAACGCGCTGCCGAGCGCCTGTCGGGCGTTGGATTCCTTATCGCCGCCTTGGGTTAAGCCACGCGGCAGATGAACGGTGTAATAGCGCATGCCACCCTCTAGTGGATAGAATCCAATATGTTGTAGCCATACGATCCCCTATCCCGGTTTCTCAGCAGGAGAGTGTCCGCAGGCGATGTGGTGCCATCGTCAAGGACGCTCGACGCACCGAGAAGCCGGGATAGGGGACCCTTTGGGCGGCTTCCCAAGTCCACCGGCTGCGTTGCCC
>JAPYQV010000012.1 GCA_029937205.1 Alphaproteobacteria bacterium | reverse complement strand
ACGCCGTACAGTCTCGGCTCACAGGCCAGCGCCCAGCCCAATTCAGGGGCGTTGCTTTTACCGAGAAGGGTGAACCCCGCCGCTTTGGTGAGCGTTACCGCGTAAGAATCGAAGGGAGCCACCAAATCCTTCATGTAAGGACAGGCATTGGTCATCGGTTGGCCTTCCCAGGCCGTCGCCAATTCCTTGATCATCCAGGGCACGCCTCTGAACGGACCATCCGGCAGGTCCGGGTCGGAAGCCATGCGGCGGCCCTCGTCGAAGGCGTCGAAAATAAGAAAATTGAGCTTCGGATTAAGTGCCTCGGTGCGCCGGATCGCCTCTTCCAGAATTTCGCCGGGTGTGATCTCTTTGTTTTTGACCAGTTCGGCGAGGCCGAGGCCGTCATAGTCGCCATATTCCGGAAAAGACATTTTGTCTCCAATCTTGTTCTTGGGTCGCGCTGACACCTTGGCCGCCAATTTAAACCCGAGAACGCCGTGGGGAAAGCATGGTGTCGGAGAACGACCAATCCAACCTCCACCAACCGACGGCCCGGAGTGGCCTGTATCAGAGCGGGCCGCCGGCCGGGAGGAGATACCGAACAGAAACTATCGGTATAAGTGTTATCGCACAAATATAAATTATACGCAATAAAATGCATATTATCGACATTTATCGTTCCGTGATAAATATTTATGTATGAAATTTTAAATACGAATTCGGAGATTTTCGTGAAGCTCCCGACGATAAATATGCGTGCGCCTTTAAAACAGTAAGGCCAACATTATGTTACACACGTGACGCATGGGAATGTGGAACGCAGTTGGAGTTCGGAATGGTGGCGGAATTAGCGTGATGTGGGCATGAGCAATTCAAAAAGTGATTCCTCAGGTGCGATTGCGCCGCCACCGATAATTGCCCTGGCGCTGGTGGCGCTTGGCGTGGCACTGGGCGCGCTGTGGCCTGTCGGATCATCCCGGTGCCGTGGAATTATGTTGCCGGCGGTCCCGTTATCGCTGGCTCGCTGCTATTGGTGGCCACCGCCTTCCGGCTGTTTCGCCGGGCACATACACCGGTGCCAACCTACCGCACGCCGACAACGCTAGTGACCGATGGCGTGTATGCCATTTCGCGCAACCCGATCTATCTTTCGATGATGGTGTTGATGATCGGCTTGGCCGTGACGCTCTATAATATTTGGCTGCTCGCCCTCGCCGCCATTTTTCAGCAAATTATCCGCTGGGGCGTGATCGCCCGTGAAGAGCGCTATCTGGAAGCCAAGTTCGGCGAGGACTACCGCGCCTTCAAGCAAAGCACACGGCGCTGAATCTAAGTATCCGCCCTACTCGGCCGCCGTGTCCATCATTTGCTGGCGGTGCTTCATCACCTTCATGGTGACATGCTCGCCTGACGTGGTCCGGCTATATTTGGCCGGGCGCTCGGCACTGCAGCAGCTCGGGATACATTCCACCACCGCGTCATAATTGGGCTGATGGAAGAGGATCAAAGAGGTCTTGCTCTCATGCGCCTTTTCGGGCGGCGGGTTGGCGACCCGGTGCAGGGTTGAAACCCAGACATCGTTGGTCCATTCCGCCATGAGGTCGCCAATATTGACGGCGAACGTTCCCGGCATCCATGGCACGCCCGACCAACCGCCATCGCGACGCAACACTTCCAACCCGCCGACATTGGTGTCGGTCTGAACAATGGTAAGGCTGCCATAATCGGTGTGTGCGCCGCCGCGCAACTGGTTGGTGAGCGGCGCTTCCTTCTGCCCCGGATAATGAATGACACTGAAATTTGCGATCTGTTTGTCGATCTTGTCCTGGAACCATTCCTCGGGCAGATCGAGCGCGAGCGCGAAGATGCGCATCAGATTGGCTGCCAGGCCCTCCATTTCCGAATAATAGGCCTCCCATATCTGGCGCATCCGCGTTGGGCGCTCAGGCCAAATATTGGGCGCAAAGAAACGCTCCCCTTCAGCGCCAAAATGATACGCGTCATGCGCCACGCCAAACGGGCCGCAAGAAAAAGATTCTTTAAGATCCGGCGGGGTTTCCTCATCCAAACTGAGCGCCAAGGTCTCGCTGCCGGCCCCAGTATAGCCACGATAGCGATCTGGCGGCATTTTGTGGGCCATCTTTTCCCAATAGGGCAGAGCGAAATATTCCTGGCTGATTTCGTTCATATCGGCGATCAGTTGCGGCGATACACAATGCCCGGAAATCACCAGAAAGCCGATTTCACGGCATGCCTGGTCGAGTTTATTGGCCACAGCGGCCTTGTCCGACGCGCTCCCCTTGAGAAAGGGCTCGATATCAATTAACGGAACCGTCTGATCGTTCATAATCATGTCTCACTCTTTGCCAGGGCCAAAAATAGCACAGGGCGCCGCTTCAGGCGATACACCTAATACGTCAGTGGTTATCTAGACCGGTAAGTCTCAAGGCGGATGGGGCGGCAGCGAGATTTCGCGCAGGCAAGTTTCCGGCTTGCGGTAATGCGCCGCCTCCTGGCGCTCTTCTTCTGAGACGTACTCTTGCTTCATTTGCGAGCCCAAGCGGCGCGCATGGGCGGCGAGATAGCGGCCATAGCGGCAGCGTTCGATGTCGTAAACTGCCAACGCATGATCGATGTCACCCGGAAAGGCGGTCAACAAGTCCGTTAGCAACACGGCATCTCCAGCCGCTTTGGTCACACCCATGCCGCAATGGGGCCGTACGAGAAAAGGCGCATCGCCGAGTAGCGCGGCGCGGCCTGAAACCATGCCCGGCACTTCCAAATCGACAACGCTTTGAAAAAATGGCGTCTCCACCAACTCGACCATTTCGCAGAATTGCGGCGCCAGATTGGCACGCGCCGCAGCGTGCAGCTCTGCAATCACGTCAGCTTGGATCATCCCCGGTGGAATGCCGAGCGGATGATGCCGGCCCGCCTCATCCGTCATCAGGCGCTTGAGCTCGGTTTCTTCTGCGGCAGTGCGGTACCAGACGATGTTAAAGCGCCGATGGCCGGGCCTTACATCGCCGTCCGCCCCGGCAATGGGATAGCCCAGCATATGTTCCCCGGGCGGCAGGCAAAAACCGTAATTGGAAAACAAACTCGCATGTGTTTCCCGTGAAACATTTGCCTCATCCACCATGCCGCGCCAGGCGATATAGCCGGCATAAGCAGGCTTGGCGGCCGGCCAATACTGGCCGCGCACGGTTGAGTGGATGCCATCGGTGCCAATCAGTAGATCGGCATCGATCTTTGCCCCGTCCTCAAACACAGCACTTACCCCTGCCCCGGACTGCTCGGCGCGGGAAAACGCCGTGCCGGAGAAATATCGCTCTTTGGGAAAAGCCGCGAGCAACAGCCGCAAGAGGCTGCTCCACGAACACATGATCTGCGGCAAATGGTGGCGCGCCATTACCGAGCCATCTTGCGCCAACACAATGCGTTCCTCGACCGAGGTGCCGATGGCGTCATTCACATCGACGCCGGCTCGGGCGAAGGCATCGAACATTTCAGGATGGGCCGCGATGCCGGCGCCGCGCCCGCCGAGCGCCGCACCAATACGTTCATGCACCGTTACATCGAAGCCGGCGCGCCATAACATATTGGCCGCCAGCAGACCGCCCAGTGAGCCGCCAATAATGACGACGCGCAATCCGGATTTCAGCGCCGGAGTCAGCCCCACAATCTCTCGCTGGCGATCTTGGCGCCATGGGCCAATGCGCCAAGCTTGGCCCAGACCACATCCTGGGCGACGAACTCGTAGCTGGCGAAAGTGCCGAAGCCGCAATCCGTGCCGGCGATGACGCGGCTTCTGTCGCCGACCGCGTCGACAACATTACAAATGCGATTGGCCACCACCTCGGGGTGCTCGAGATAATTGGTGGTGACATCGATAACGCCCGGGATCAACATCATGCCGTCCGGCAACGGAAAATCTCGAAACGCAGTGAATTCATGCTCATGGCGCGGATTGCCGAGCGGAATGCTGAGCGCTCCGACATTGGCTTGATAAAGAATCGGCAGCAAATCCCGCACCGGCACATCGTCCTGATGCGGACCCTGCCAATTGCCCCAGCACACATGGAGGCGCACCCGATCCTTTGGCACATCGGCCAACGCAATATTCATCGCCTCAATATGCAGCTCCACCCGCTCGAGGAATTCGCCGAGCGGCCGGTCGCCAAACATGATGACGCGCTCCATGGCGAGGTCCGGCGCATCAAGCTGCAATATGTGCCCCTCGCCCACGACAAAGTCGTATTCCTTCTTCATTTCCTTGGCCACGGCGAGGACATATTCGCGGTCATTGGCATAGGCCTTGTTATTCTCGGCGCGCAGCAGGGTGGTGGTAAGAATGCCCGGCGAAGCGGCTGTCATGAATGTCTCGCTGAAATTTCTGCCGCACGTCGCCAGCCCCTCGGCAAAGAGCGCGCATTCACCGCGCGCGCCGCTTAGCGTATCGTCATAAATCAGCTCTTCCTGGGCTTCGGGCGCGTTCCACACCTTTGCCAGATCATCCGTGGCGCCAATCTGGCGCACAAAAAAATCGGCAAATTGCGGAAACTTTTCCATATCGGTCGGACGTTTACGTACTGATTCGCCACCGAAGCCGGAAATGCGCTCGGTCACATAGGTGGAAAAGCCGATGCGCGGCACTTCGCCGTCATTGGCGATATCTATGCCGGCGGCGATTTGCTTCTGCAAGACGATATCAAGCGCCGCACGCGCCTCGCGCGCCATATCCGCCGCGTGGAAATCCCGCTTCTGCTCGCGCGCGACGAGCAATTTAGTTAACGCATGCGTGCGCGGCAGGCTGCCCGTATGGGTGGTAAGTATGCGTTCTTCGCTTTGTTTCATTTTATTTCGGCCTCGCGCCGCGTGTATTTGGGTTCGGCTTACGCTTCCGGCAGGCCGATCTTGCGCATTTCATCGAGATATTCGCTTTTGCCTTCCTCGTAATATCCCGACAACATCCGCCCAAGCAGCGCCACGCTGAGATCGGGGCGCATGTCACGCGCCTCGGCCAGCGCCGCCTCGGCCTCAGCAATCTTCCCCATCCGGGCCAATACGAACGCCTTCTGTACGCGCGGCCAAAAATCCGACGTGGGATATTGAATCGCCTTTTGCGCCGTGGCCAAGGCTTCGTCGTAACGCTCCAGCCCGGCCAGGCACCCCGCCTTGACATTCTCGCTGGCCCAGCCGGCGGGATCATTGGGGCTCAAGCGCAGCGCCTCGTCAAAATGCCCAACCGCATCTTCGTTCTGCCCGGCCCAGGCCAGCACCATGCCCATGGAAAGACGAACGATGAAAGAATTGGGGTTGAGGTCAAGGGCGCGCTCAGTTGCCGCGATCGATGCGTCGTGCTGGCCGTACATGCAGAGAATGCGGCCAATCATGCAATGGCCGAGAGAGTCTTTTTCATCCAATTCAACGGCGCGTTTCGCCGCTCTTAATCCGGCCTCGAGGGAGGCGACCGGGTTGTCGGAATAGCCCAAAATGACATTGAGAAATTGCTGATAGGCGAGGCTGGCATGGGCGGCGGCGAAGCCGGGGGCCGCCGCGATGGCGCGCTCGAACAGCTCCATCGCCGAAGCCGCGTCCTCCTGGTTGAAGCGGTAGAGATGCCACATGGCGCGGTTATGGAGATCCCAGGCGTCGAGGAATTCGGACGCTTTTTGAACCGACCGTTTACGTACTGTCTCGGCCAGCTCGGGCGCAACCGCGCCAGTAATGGCGCTGGTGATTTCGTCTTGCAGGTCAAATATATCGACAAGCTCGCGGTCGTAGCGCTCGGCCCAGATGTGATTGCCGTCGAGCGCATCGATCAACTGGCCGGTGATGCGCACCCGCTTGCCGGCCTTGCGCACACTACCCTCCAGTACATATTGCACGCCAAGTTCGCGCGCCACCTGGGGGATGTTCGGCGACTGGCCCTTATAGGCGAAGGTGGAGTTGCGCGCGGTGACGAAAAACCAGCGAAATTTCGACAGCGCGGTGATGATGTCCTCGGTGATGCCGTCGGAGAAATTTTCTTGCTCCGGACCGCCCGACATATTGTTGAACGGCAGCACGGCGATGGAAGGTTTGTCCGGCAACGCCAACGGCGCTTTTTCTGTTCCCGGGGAACTCTCATTTCCCACCTGCCAACGCCACACCCGGACGGATTTCGATATATTCTTGAAACTTTGCTCGCCGCCGTCGCTGAACGACACCTCGACCTTGCCGGCAATTTGGTCGTGTACGGCGGCGGATATCAGGATACCGCCTTCGGGCGCGGCGGCCTCAAGACGTGCGGCCAGATTGACCCCATCGCCGAAGATATTGTCGTTGTCGATGATGATGTCGCCGATATTGACGCCGATACGAAAGCGAATATCACCGCCGCGCGCCGCCATCTCTTGCTGCACTTGAACCGCGCCACGGATGGCCTCGACGGCGCTGGTGAACTCGACAAGCATGCCGTCACCGGTTGTTTTGACAATGCGCCCGCCGCACTCGGCGATCTTGGGGTCGACGATTTCGCTCCTCACGGCTTTGAGTTGCGTGAGAGTCCCCTCCTCGTCTGCCTCCATCAGGCGGGTATAGCCAACCACATCGGCGGCCATAATGGCGGACAGGCGTCGTTCCATGAATCATTCTCCCAGATGCGATAGTAAAAGAGGAGGCCAGCGGAATCCACATAATGCGAAATGCATGCCTACTCAGTGGGCGCTTCGGTTAGGATGGTGCACGCCATTGCCGGGCAGGGAGGGTCATGAGCGAACCGGAAAACAAGCGACGGCTGAGCGCAATTCTTGCCGCCGACATGGTCGGCTATACCCGCCTGATGGAGGCGGATGAGGATGGCACACTAAATGCCTGGCGCCTCGCGCGAACTAAAATTATCGAGCCGGCCATCGCATCCCACCACGGCCGCATTGTAAAGCTCACAGGCGACGGGTTCCTCGCTGAATTTTCCGCTGTCACGGACGCCATGCACTGCGCCCTCGCGTTGCAGACGAATTTGGCAGGCGGTGATCTTGTCTTTCGCATGAGTGTCAATTTGGGCGATGTGGTCGAGGAAGCGGGTGATATTTACGGCGAGGGCGTCAATATCGCGGCGCGGCTGGAAGGCATCGCCGATCCGGGCGGCATTTGCCTGTCGGCCAGCGTCTATGAACAGGTTAAGAATCGCCTGAAATGTGATTTTGAGGACAGGGGAAAACAACAACTTAAGCACGTCGCGGAGCCGATCGGCGTTTTTGCTATTTGTCCTGGCGGAGGTAACGCCAAGGTGCACAAGCCCAATGCACCTGGCACGACAGCCGACAAACCCTCGATCGCCGCCCTACCCTTTGACAATCTCTCGGGCGACGTGAAGCAAGAATATTTTTCCGACGGCATGGCTGAGGATATCATCACCGCGCTCTCTCGCCTGCGCGGCTTTTTCGTCACCGCGCGCAATTCCTCCTTTGCTTATAAAGGCCAATCACCAGATGTGCGTGCCGTCGCCAAGGATCTCGGCGTGCGCTACGTACTGGAAGGCAGCGTGCGGAAATCCGGCAAGCGCGTGCGCATTACCGCTCAGTTAATTGACGGCGAAAGCGGCAATCATATTTGGGCCGAGCGCTATGACCGCAAGCTCGATGATATCTTCGACTTACAGGACAAAATCACGCTCACCGTGGTTGGCGCCATTGAGCCCGAATTGGGTCGCGCCGAGCGCGAACGGGCACGCCACACGCCAACCGAAAACCTTGCCGCATGGGAGTCCTATCAGCGTGGCTTGTGGCATCTTTACCGCTTCGGCAAGGCGGATATCTCCGAGGCCATACAATTGTTCAAACGCGCCGGCGAAATGGACGCGAACTTTGCCGCCCCCTTTGCCTCGCTCTCATACGCCCATGCCAGCAATTTCATTCGCGGCTTCAGCACCGATCCGGCGGAGGAACTGAATAATGCTCACTCTACTGCCCAGAAAGCGCTCTTGCTTGACCCGAGCGATGCGCTTGCGCATTGGTCTGTCGGCACTGTCTGTATATTCCGCAGAGATCACGCTGCCGCCGTCGAATCATTGTTCAATTCAATCGAATTGAATCCGAGCTTTGCCATGGCACATGCGCAATTGGGTTGTGCGCTTTGTATGAGCGCGCGCTATGACGAATGCTTCGAACAATTCGACCAGGCTGATCGATTGGGTTCAAAGGATCCCATGATTTGGCTCTCCGTCATGGGTCGCGCCTTTGCCCATTTCTTTTCCAAAGACTATGAAACCGCAGCGACATGGGCGAAAAAAGCCGCCAGCATTCCGAGCGCACCCCTATGGACACGTGCCGCCTACTGCGCCGCCCTCTGCAAATCGGGCCGCCAAGCGGGGGCCGCCGCCATCCGCGACGAAATACTCGGCATTAAGCCAGATTTCTCCCTCGCCTTCGTCCGCCGTACCGCCCCGTTCGCCGAAGCACAAACCAACCAGTTTATCGCCGCGCTGAAAGAAGCCGGTTTGCCCGCGGCATGACGGCGGTTACAGAAATGATTAGCTAAATTCCGGCATCACGTGCTTGGCGAAAAATTCCATTGATTGAGCGGCATCGGCGCCCTTAATGCCCGGCATGTGCATCCAGCAGATCATTTCCGAGGGGTTGAGCTCAGCTTCGTATTTCTTGATCTCAGCGATGGCGAATTCCGGATCGCCGATGATGTAGCGGCGCTTGAAGCCTTCGAAGGCGACCGTGTCGCTTTGCGCGACCACCTGGCCGTCATCGCCGCGCAACACCCGGTCACCGGCGGCTGAAGCGGCGCCGTAAAGCTCTCGATATAGATAATCTATCGCCGGCGCGGCCATCTCTTCGGCCCGCGCCATGTTTTCGGCGATGAAGACCTGGCGAATGATCGGCCGCTCGGGCGGCTGCCAGCCTGCTTCCTTTGCTGCCGTATCGTAAGCCGCGTAATGCTCCTTCAATTCGGCAATGCCGTGGCGCGGCGACATGATCTGTATGGCCCGGCGCTTGACGGCACGGCGGAGCGAGGCGGCAGCTGACACGCCATACCAGATCGGCGGGTGCGGGCGCTGCACGGTGGGCGGCGTCACGCGGGCATTCTCGGCGCGGTAATACTTTCCGTCGAACGAGAACGGCTCGCCCGACCAAGCGGCCGTCATCAGATCGAGCGCTTCCTCGAAACGGCCGACGCGCTCGGCGCGCGGCACATCATGGGCGGTAAATTCCTGGCTGACATAGCCCGGCGCCACACCGAAAACGAAGCGCCCGTTCGAGAGATTGTCGAGCACCGCCACATCCTCAGCCAATTTCAGGGGCGCATAAAGTGGCACCAGGAGAACGCTGGTGCCGATACGCATGCGCTCGGTCACAGCGGCAGCACCGGCCATGGCGACCAGCGGCGCGGGGCAGAAGCCATCTTTCTGTATGTGGTGCGATGCCTGGAACGCCGAGGAATATCCCAGCGCTTCGGCGCGGGGCAGGCATTTCAGCATGTCGGCATAGGGCTCCTGCCAGGGAATGCCGCTATCCGGCGGATTTTGGTAGGCAAACAGAAGACCGAATTTCACGTCCTTACTCCAAACAAGCTTTGTGGCCCGAAGCAGGACTGTCCCATTGCAGAGCCACAAACGGCAATAGGAATTACAGCAATAAAAAACGGGGCCACGCGGCCCCGCTTTTCATCATTCATGGAAGAAAGCCTTCTACTGCGCTTTCCACGAACCGGATTTGACCAGATCATCGGTGAGGCGGTTCAGCGCACGCCGGAAGCGCGCCACCACTTCATCCACTTCGCTCTCATTGATCACCAGAGGCGGCGAGAAGGAGAGCGCGTTCATTTGCATCAGGGCGCGGCTGATCAGCCCTTCCTCAACGCAATATTTGCCCAATGTCGGTGCTGCCTTGAGGTCCATGTCGAGCGGTGTTTTCTTGACTTTGTCGGCCACCAACTCGACACCGGCGACCAACGCCACACCGCGCACATCGCCGACCAGAGGATGATCGGCCACTTCCTGGCGCAGTTTGTTTTGGAAATAGGTGCCCATGCGGGCCGCATTGGCCGGCAGGTTTTCGCGTTCCATGATATCGAGATTGGCCATGGCCGCCGCCGCTGCCACCGGATGGGCACTATAGGTATAGCCGTGTGCAAAGGCGCCCACTTCAGGTGTGCCGTTCATCAGGACCTGCCAGATTTCCTCTGAAATCACCGAGGCCGACATCGGGATATAGCCGCTGGTCAGGCCCTTGGCGAGGGTCATGATGTCGGGCTTGATATCGTAGGTTTCGCTGGCAAACCAATTGCCGGTGCGGCCAAAGCCGGTGATCACTTCATCGGCGATCAGCAACACGTCATATTTGTTCAGCACGGCCTGGATTTCCTGGAAATAGCCTTCCGGCGGCGGCACCACGCCACCGGCACCCATGACCGGCTCGGCGATGAAGGCGGCGACCGTGTCGGGTCCTTCGGCGTTGATCATTTCCTCAAGCTTGGCGGCGCACCATTTAGAGAATTCGCGCTCGCTCATGCCGGGCTCCGCGTGGGTGTAGTAATGCGGCATGACGGTGTGCAGCATTTGCGGCAAGGGGATATCGAAGGCTTTATGTACCATCGGAATGCCGGTCATGCTGGCGGCGGCCACGGTGACGCCATGATAGCCACGGTCGCGCCCGATGATCTTCTTCTTTTTCGGCTTGCCGCGCAGATTGTTGAAATACCACACCAGCTTCACATTGGTGTCGTTGGCATCCGAGCCAGAATTGCCGAAAAATACCTTGCTCATATTGTCCGGCACCAGGCGTAAAATGCGGTCGGCCAGGCGGATCGAGGCCTCATTGGCCATCGACGCAAAGGAGTGATAATAGGCGAGCTTGCTAGCCTGCTCGGCGATCGCTTCGACCACCTCTTCCCGTCCCCAGCCGATATTCACGCACCACAGGCCAGCCATGGAATCGATATATTCCTTGCCCTTGGTATCGGTGATGTGCACGCCCTTGGCCGAGGCAACGATGGTCGGGCCATTCTCAGCATGATCCTTGAGCGGGGTGTAGGGATGCAGAAAACTCTGCTTATCCATCTCTTCAAGGGAAAGATTATGGGCTGGTTGCACGCTCATTCTATTATTCCTCCGGCTCCCGCTGCCGCGCTGGAAGCCCACAGTCACGCGCCACCATTGGCAGCGTGATCACACTTTTACGCCGCGACTATCGCCGATCTTGCGGCTTGGTGCCAGCGCGATTTCAATCCCAAAGAAATTACATACTTAAGGTGTGAGATGGAATGCTATGCTCGCCGACAATGACTGAGGCGAGCCATATTCCAATTCCCGATTCTTCGGTCCCAGGAATCATTTGGCCCGCCATTCCCAAATTAAATAGCAATATCCTGCTCACTCTCCTGTTCCAATTGGAGCAGAGCCAATGGTGGACGCCCGAACGCCTGCGCGCGGCGCAATTCCGCCAGGCAAGCCACCTTTTGCGTCACGCGTTTGAAAGCGTGACTTACTATCAAAAGCGCCTCGGCGAGGCGGGTTTCAACCCGGATACGGCACTTGATGAGGAGAGCTGGCTCCGCCTCCCCTTGCTCAAACGCGAGGACATCCAGCAAGCTGAAAAAAAATTGCGGAGCCGGGCGCTGCCCAAAGCACACGGCAAGACCACCAACATTGTTACGTCCGGTTCCACTGGTACGCCGGTGAAACTGTTGGGCACAGGGCTCACGGGAATTTTCTGGAACCTCTTCACAGTGCGTGATTTCTTTTGGCGGCGCTGTGACGTCAGCGGCACCCTTGCCGCTATCCGCTACGACAGAACCGGTTCCGCTCCCTATCCGGACGGCGTCGTATTGCCCAATTGGGGGCCCGGATTCGCATCAGCAATTCCGACCGGCCCGTCCAAATTCCTCAGCATCGAGGCATCCGTCGCGCAACAGGCGGAATGGCTTGCACGGCAAGACCCCGATTACCTCATTACGCACCCGTCCAACCTGGAAGCATTGATTCGCCATTGCTCGGAAGAAGGCATCAAGCTTCCCAGCCTGCGTGAAGCGGAAACCCTGTCGGAATTGGTGCCGCCGAATTTGCGCGCGCTCTGCCAGGAACAATGGCATGTCCCGTTGGTTGATATGTACACCACGCAGGAAGCCGGCTATCTCGCCCTGCAATGCCCGGAGCATGTCCATTATCACATCCAGTCCGAACATGTGATTGTCGAAATTCTCGATGAAAATGGCCGCCCTTGCGCCGCCGGGGAAACCGGTCGCGTGGTGGTGACCGATTTGCACAATTTCGCCACCCCCCTGATCCGTTATGATATCGGCGACTATGCCGAAGCGGGTGCCCCCTGCGACTGCGGGCGCGGTCTTCCCGTGATCACAAAAATTCACGGCCGCCAACGAAACATGATCCAGCTGCCCGATGGAACCCGTCATTGGCCACTTCTGAGCTATGACAAATTCATCGAATTCGCACCCATCAAGCAATTTCAGTTCGTGCAAAAAACATTGGAAATCATCGAGGTCAAGTTCGTGACCGGGCGTCCCTTAAACTCGGAAGAGGAAGCGCGGCTCAGAAAGCTGATCAACTCCAGACTGGGTGATGCCTTCGACTTGCAGTTCACCTACCATGATGAAATTCCGCGCAGCGCGAGCGGCAAGTTCGAAGATTTTCGCTCTGAAATCGAAGCCTGAGCGGCCTATTTATGGTTTACCGCCTCATGCCGTGGCGCGCATCTCACGGGCGCTTATGCCGTCGACCGTGTTGTTGGCATACTTGATGTAAGCCTTGATATGGAACTCTGCGCCGTTGGTTGTCTCGCGCGCGCCTTTGGTCTCTTCCATAACCTTGAACCAGTTTTTGAGACGGCTGCAATCCTCGGGCAACATCTTGCCGCGATAGTGTTCCAGCGCCGGCAGGCGCTCGAACCAAGGGTAGAGCAAAATGTCCGCCAAGCTTTGCTTGTCGCCAAACAAATAGGGGCCAGCACCTTCCGCCCGCACAGCCGTCTCAATGAGGCGAAAATGTGCAGTGAGCGTTTCCGCTTCCTTCGCCTGTTTCTCCAGCTCCTGCGCCATCATCAAGCGATAGAAACAGGGCAGGAGCTTGATATTCATGGAGTCGATCCAGACGCGAACGGTCGCCCGCACGCCAGGCTCTTCCGGCATCATAGGCGGCTCGGGATAAACCTCATCGAGATACTCGTTGATAATGGCCGATTCATAGACCACACGGCCTTGATGGCGGATTACCGGCACTTTGGAATAGGGCAAAACCTCAAGAAACCAGTCCGGTTTGTTGGCGAGATCGGCTTCCCGCAGCGTGAAATCCACACCCTTCTCGACCAACACCATGCGCGTACACTGGGCATAGGGGCAAACTTCGGCGCTGAAAATTTCCACGTCGCTCATGGATGGGTTCCTTCTTTCATCAAGGCCGGATGCAAACAGTGCGAGTGTATACGGAAGGCATGCTTAGAGGGAAATATCGCCCGGCTTGGGCCAAGGCTACAGCTCAACACAGTAGCGGATAGCCTCGCCTCGCCGCTTCGCGTTCGAATTCCGAAATGCTGTCATACGCCGAGAGCGGCACGATTTCACCTCCGCCGATGAATAGAGCTTCACACACGTCGGACAATGCCGGGTCGGCCAATACAGTTAAAATCGCGCCTTGCAGGCGGCGTGTGATGTCCTCATCTCGATCAATGCGCGTCACGAACGGTATTGCCGGCGCCGAAGCACTTCGGCAGAGGATGCGGGTGCCCGCAAGCGCCGCCGGGCGATGGCGGGCAAGCAGGGCATGGGTGACACAATCGATGGCACAAATATCGGCTTCTCCCCGTGCCACCGCGGCGAGGCTTGCCGCATGAGTGCCGCTCACACACACACGCGAAAAAAACCTACCTTCCTGGTGAAATGGCGCGACAAGAGCGCGTAAGGCATTCATTCCAGAATGGGATTCAAATCCGTTGATGACGCAAACACCGCGTTGTACCGCCGCAATTTCATCGATCTTGGAGTCTTCCGCCACGACGATCTGGCTACAATAATTCGGCCCGTCGCATCCCGGCGCGGTGTAGCGCGGTGTCACCACAGGGCGAAGGACACCGGCATGGCGGTTTACAAGATCGTAGCCGCAACATTGGCTGACAAAGAGCGCCTTATCAGACCAAATGGCATCGAGAGGCTTGTCATGCATAAGCGCCTCCGGAACATCATCGTTACTGCTCGCCAGCTCGTTTCGCAACACTGCCCACAGTGAATCGAGTGCCTCCCGCACCTCGGGAAAATCGTACATTGGAAAGCTGGCGATGCTCATCGAGCGGCGCGGCAATCACTCAGGGTATTACGCTTCCAATCGTTCAGCGAGGCGACGTAAAAGTGCCGCGCCGTCTCCGCGCCAGGCACTTCCATGCATGCAGGCAAGAATGCCGGGCTCTAACGCCGCCAAGCGCTCCAACATCTCGCCGCTATTCCGGGCATGTGAATAATAATCCATCGCCCCGCGCGCCTGCTCGCTCGCCTCCAGGATATCTTCCTCGGTCAACGGCGGATGATCGGCACCGAAACGTGTAAAAAGATCGCCGCAAAGCAATGTGGCGGTGGTGCTCTCAAACAGATAACCGCATTCCCAGCCGTGCGGTAGGTGTGGGGTGCCAAGCCAGGTAACGCTATGGCCGCCAAGCGACAGTGTTTCGCCATCATCCACGACACGCGGTGGCCGGTCGGCCATATCTCCGATGGACGTCATTGCGGCAATCTTGCCACACAGCGGCGCGGCGTGCGGCGCCACGGCCAATATTTCGTTCAGAGCGCCGCACTCGTCGGCTTCAACATGGCTAAAACTCACATGTCGCAACGATTCGATAGGCATGACATGGTCGATTGCTTCGCGCAGCAAGGGAAACATTTTTCTGAGGCCGGTATGAAATAGAAGCGGCTCATCATCCTCAATCAAATACTGATTGAACGTAAATCCGGGCGGGAAGTCATCACCAGGCGGGACCGGAGTGGATATGCGGTGAATTCCGTCCGCAATCTCATCAATCCGAGTGCCGCTATTTTCATTTGTGACGGTCATGGCTTTCTCCATTAATTTTCCCAGCTGAGAGACCTTAGGGGGTCGGATGCAAGCGGGCAACCAGGCCGCCCCGGGCGTTATCTCCCGGCTAAAAATTCCTCAATACCGGGCGTCCGGTAACCATCCTCGCGCCACAGGATAGGAAAATAGTTTTCGTCCAAAAAATTGTCGCCAAGGTGTTTGTAGCGGCTGTAGATCGTGCCGGTGCCGCTGTTGAGCCGCGCCGGATTAAACGCCGCATCCGAGCGCATGGCGTGCAGCACTAGCGCGCGGCGTGGCCTATCTGAGCGGTTGTATCCCGAACCGTGCCACATCCAGCCGTGATGGAAGGATCCGCCGCCCGCCGGCACTTCCACATATGCGATACTTTCTTCGTCCAGCGCCTTTCCCTCGGCCTCGGCAGCCTGACGCAAAAATTGGCGATAATCGTCGGGGCCGTGAAACTCGCCCTCGGGCAAGGGGCGGCGCCAACGATGAGAACCGGGCATGAACTCCAATGTGCCTCCCGAAGCGGTCGTTTCATCCAGCGCAATCCACAGGCTGAGAAGGTCCGAAGGGCTGTACCAGTCCAGGTAGGCACTGTCTTGATGGTAGAGAAGCGGCCGCGCACCGGGCGGTTTCCATAACACATTGTCGATCATGATGCGCGTGCCCGGCCAGCCGCCTAGCTGTGCCACGGCGCGGCCAAAATCTTCCCGCAGCACGGTTTCGGCGATGGTGCGGTTGGCCTTCCAACCATTGCAAATTTGCCGGGTCAGAGATTCGTCACCCGAGCCCGTTTGCCAATTGACTTCGTCCGGGGTGACTCCTGTTTCGAAATCACCAGCAAACAATTCGTCGAAACTCGCGTCCAAACGCTGCACCACAGCCATATCGACAAGCTGTTCCACGACCAAATATCCCTGGTCTGTAAAACGCCGTGCCTGATTCTCGCTGATCTCCAACATCACTCCAAATTCCATCGTGGCTATCGTATCGGTTATATTACGAAGCTGAGACTTTCACACCGGGTAAGGTATGCGGCACCGTATCGACCTCTCGCGAATTAACATCAGCGGCATTGTAATGTTGATGATTTTCGGCGGATTTATCGCCGCTGCCATCATCCATCCGCCATCCAAATACCGCGTTCCAAAAATGACCGCAGCGGACCGCAGCGTGACCGCCGTTCACGAAAGCGGCCACGCACTTCTCGCGGCAAACCTGCCGGCGGCGGGCGATATACTTGAAATGACCACCGTCTCGCGCTGGGGAATTCTTGGCAGTGTGACGCGCGCGCCGGCCGATAAGGATATGAGCAACGCCGATCGCAACGCCCGTAAAATGGCGGAACTTGTCATCGCGCAGGGCGGTCAGATCGCCGAAGAGTTAATTTTGGGCACGCATTCGCAGAGCACAATTCAAACATCTGATATCAAGGCCGCAGAGCAGATTGGTTTCGACTTATTGGGCGGGCCGGAGGCAGATCTGCTGCCGTCAGAGGCCGAAGCGGGCGTACACCGCCTGATGGCCGCAGCGGAGCAGCGCGCACGAGAGATATTGAGCTCCCGCCCAACGCAAATAAACGCGCTCGCAGACAATCTGATGCAGCATGATACGCTGAGCGGTGCAGAGATCGCCATCATTCTCAATGGCGGCACGCTGGATCGACAGCAGGAGAATACACGGTGACGATCTCGGTTGGCCTGGGCATTATGGATTATCC
>JAPYQV010000447.1 GCA_029937205.1 Alphaproteobacteria bacterium | reverse complement strand
GCGTGACCGACGCCGATGTCGCCCTCGGGCGCATCGATCCCACCGCCTTCGCTGGCGGTCGCCTCACTCTCGATGCCGGGTTGGCCGATTTGGCGCTGGCCAAGGATGTCGGCGAGCCGCTCGCGCTCTCCCCCCAAATGGCGGCGCTCGGCATCAGCGAAATGGTCGATGAAAACATGGCCAGTGCGGCGCGTGTGCATGCCATTGAAATCGGCGCATCGCTCGGCGAGCGCACCATGATTGCCTTTGGCGGCGCGGCGCCCCTGCACGCGGCGCGTCTCGCGGAAAAACTCGAGATCGACCGGGTGTTGATCCCGACCAGCGCTGCGGTCGGCTCGGCGATCGGTTTCCTGCGCGCGCCGGTCGGCTATCAAGTGGTGCGATCGGCCTACCAGAAAATCAGTCAGTTCAACGCCGACGCCGCCAATGAAATTCTCAGCGCCATGCAGGCCGAGGCGCTGGCGGTGGTCGAACGCGGCGCGCCGGGCGCGGCCACGGAAGAGAAACGCATCGCCTATATGCGCTACCTCGGTCAGGGTCACGAGGTCGCGGTGAGTTTGCCGCCCCGACAGTGGCAAGCCGATGACGGCGCATTCATTCGCCAAGCCTTCGAATCAGCCTATGAAAAAACCTTTGGCCGCATCATTCCCGATCTGGATCTGGAACTGGTCAGCTGGGCGGTCGAAATCAGCGCCGCCAGCGCCGCCGTCGCAACCGCTGGAGCGGTGGGCGAGGCGCCAGCGCCAACCTCCTATGCCGAGCGCCAACTGCTCGATGCACGCACCGGAGAAGAAGTGGTGGCGCCGGCCTATCGGCGCGAGGCATTGGTGCCGGGCAGCCGCATTACGGGGCCGGCGATTATCGTCGAGGACGACACCTCGACCGTGGTCAGCCCAAGCTTCGATGCCTCGATCAACGCTTTGGGCTATATTGTGCTTGAGCGCAAAGTCAGCGGGAGCACATCATGAGCAGCGTAGCGGACGCACTGGCGCGTATTCAGAGCCAGATCATGTGGAACCGCCTGATCTCCGTCGTCGAGGAGCAGGCCCAGACGCTTCTGCGCACCGCTTTCAGCACCACCGTGCGCGAGGCCGGCGATCTCTCCGCCGGCGTGTTCGATGTGGAAGGACGGATGCTCGCCCAGGCGGTGACCGGCACGCCCGGCCACGTCAACGCCATGGCCATCGGTGTCAAACATTTCCTCGACAAATATCCCATGGCCGAAATGCGGGAAGGCGATGTTTTTATCACCAACGATCCGTGGCTGACTTGCGGCCATCTGCATGATCTGACCGTGGTGACCCCGGTGTTCCAGGACGGCCGCCCGGTCGGCTCTTTCGCCAGCACGGCGCATGTTGTCGATATCGGCGGGCGCGGCTTCGGCCCGGACGGGCGCGCGGTGTTTGAGGAAGGGCTCTATATCCCGATCATGCCGCTGGTGCGCGCCGGCGAGCTCAACCAGGACCTGATGGAGATGGTGCGCTGGAACGTACGCGAGCCACTTCAGGTCGAGGGCGATATACTCTCGCTGATCGCCTGCAACCAGGAAGGCGCGCGCCGCCTGTTGGATATGATGCGCGAATTCTCACTCGAGACCCTTGACGACCTCGCCGAAGACATCCTCACGCGCTCGCGCGATGCGGCGCTTGCCGGCATCCGCAAGCTGCCATTCGGCACCTATCACAACCGCCTCACCATGGACGGCTATGACGAGCCGATCGAGCTGGTCGCCGCCTTGACCATTAGCGAAGACGGCGTGCATGTGGATTTCGACGGCACCTCGCCGGTCAGCAATTACGGCATCAACGTCGTGATGAACTACACCATCGCCTATACCAGCTTCGGCGTGAAATGTATCGTCGCCAGGGAAGTGCCCAACAATGCCGGATCGCTCTCGACCATTACCGTCAGCGCGCCGGAGGGCTCGATCCTGAACGCGCCGCACCCGTGGCCGGTGGCAACCCGCCATGTTATCGGCCACATGCTGCCCGACACGGTGTTCGGCTGCCTGCATCAGGCGGTGCCGGACCGGGTGCCGGCGGAAGGCGCCTCCTCGCTCTGGATCGTGCAGTTACGGGGTGGCGCCACGGCCTTGGACAGGGACGCGCGGCAGAACGCCCCGGTGGAAACCCCACCGTTCGAGATCGCGCTTTTCAACTCCGGCGGCGCCGGCGCCCGGCCAACCTTGGACGGACTTTCGACCACCGCCTTCCCAAGCGGCGTGCGCACCATGCCGGTCGAGGCATCGGAAACCGTCGCGCCGATCATCATCTGGCGCAAGGAAATGGCCGAGGATTCGGCCGGCGCCGGGGCCGAGCGCGGCGGCCTCGGCCAGGAGATGGAAATCGGCGGCGCTAACGGCGCCCCGTTCAGCGTGCTGGCCCAGTTCGAGCGCATCCACAACCCGGCGCGCGGCCGCGATGGCGGCGGCAACGGCGCGCCCGGCGCGGTCGGTCTGGCCTCGGGCAAAGCCATGCGCTCCAAGGGCCAACAAACCATCCCCCCGCACGACCGCCTGCAACTGACACTGCCCGGTGGCGCCGGCTACGGCGACCCCTTCGCGCGCGACGCAGCGCGCGTGCTGGAAGACGTGCGCGACGGCCTGGTCAGCCCGGAAAGCGCCAAGCGCGACTATGGCGTGAAAATCACCGCCGACGGCGGGCTCGACGCGGAAGGTAGCGCCATGCTGCGCGCCGAACAGGGCACGGCGCATGACTGAAATCGGCTGATTAGGGTGGATCGAAATATTAAGTAATTATAATTAAACGATTAAATTGGCATTGTTTTGTAATCTGGCGCCATTTTCAACAAGCGCCAACCCGGTTCAGATGGCTGTTTTTCTGTGCGAAAATAACATAAACGTACAGCGGCACGAAATTTTCGCTCGCAAATCAATGCCGGGCAATCGCGTCGGCTTTGTTGGCTTCACCGCTCGATATGATAGGCCCTTACAAGTCGACTAGCTTTTCGTCCCACTCATTGTGATCCTCCCCCAATGAGTTGGTCCAACC
>JAPYQV010000446.1 GCA_029937205.1 Alphaproteobacteria bacterium | reverse complement strand
TCTCAAGGTCGCAGTCGTTGTCATGGGCGTCTTGATCGTCGGCGGTTTAGCGGTGATCGGCGTCAAGATATATCAAGACTCAATCAAAGTGGCGGAGACTTTCAGCGACACGCCGGCGGTTAGCGAAGATGCGCCGCCGGCACCGTTGCCGGTTGCGGTCGAGCATCTCGATTTCGGCGAAGGTGCCCGGGTGCAAAATATGATCGCCGAGGGCGACCGGCTAATATTGAATGTGCGCTCCTCCGACGGCGCCGAGCGGGTGGTGATTATCGATATGAACAGCGGCACGGTACTTGGCGACATCGCCCTTGAGGCGCCGCGCTAAGCGGCGATGAATTGGGCGCCATGCTATTGCTCAAGCCGGAAGATTTGAAAGAAATCATCGATCAGGCGGAAGCGGCCTATCCGCGTGAGGCGTGCGGCCTTCTGGCGGGCTTTGAGCGGCCTGATGGCGACATCGAGGTGACGCGCGTCGCGCCGAGCAAGAACATGGCCGAGCCGGCGCAGCACGACCGCTTCGAAGTCGACCCGGAACTGCGTCTCCGCCTGATGCGCGAATTGCGCGCCGCCGCTCCGGCAGCGCTGCCGGGCGCGGCGTGGCGTATTATCGGCCATTATCACTCCCACCCGGAAGGCACAGCGCGGCCCTCGGCAACCGATCTCTCGATGGCCTGGGAGCCTGACTTGGTGTGGTTGATCACGGCGGTGGTCGGTGGCCAGGCGGTGCAATCGACGGCGCACTTGTTATCCGAAGGCGGCACACGATTTAATGACATCGGGCTCGATTGCCTGCCCAAAAACGAAGCGCAGTAAGGAAAAAAGAGTAATGGATTTTCGCAGCGATAATGTGGCCAGCGTGGCACCTGAAATCATGGCCGCCATCGCCGCCGCAAATGTCGGCCCGGCCGCGGGTTACGGCGATGATGAGATCAGCCAGCGCCTGGAGCCGGCCTATTCGGAGCTGTTCGAGACCGATGTGCGGCTCTTCCCCGTGCTGACCGGCACGATTGCCAACGCGCTTTCAGCTGCCGTGTTGAGCCCGTCGTGGGGCGCCATCTATGCCGAGACCGAGGCGCATATCAATCAGGATGAATGCGGTGCGCCCGAGTTTTTTACCGGCGGCGCCAAGATCCTTCCGCTGCAGGGCATAAACGGCAAGATCCAGGCGGAAGAGCTGCGCCGCCGCGTCGATGCGGGACCAAAGGGCTTTGTCCACGCCGCCCAGCCTGCCGCCCTCAGCATCACCCAGACCAGCGAGTCCGGCACCATCTACAGCGCCGGCGAGATCGCCGAGCTCAGTAGCATTGCACACGGTGCGGGCCTGGCGGTGCATATGGATGGTGCGCGATTTGCCAATGCGGTCGCGGCGCTAAATGATGGCAATCAATCCTGCAGCCCGGCCGATCTGACGTGGCGCGCCGGCGTCGACGTCATCTCCTTCGGCGCCACCAAAAACGGTGTTCTCGGCGCCGAAGCGATCATTCTTTTTCGCACCGAGTTGGCCGAGGAGATGGCGTTTCGACACAAGCGGGCGGGGCAGTTGGCCTCCAAGATGCGCTACATCTCGGCCCAATTGGAGGCCTATATCCAGGACGGCTTGTGGCTCCGCATGGCGGCGCATGCAAATAGCATGTGTTGGGCATTGGCCGATGGATTGGGTGCTTTTGCCGGGGTGCGGATAGACAAATTTGGCGGTGCCAATGAGCTCTTTGTCGAACTGCCCGGCGAGACGGTGGTGGCGCTCAGAGAGCAGGGCTTTCAGTTTTATGACTGGCCGGAAACCATCGCTGCCGGGCCGGATCGGCGCTGCACCATCCGCCTCGTGACCCGCCACGACACCAATCCGGGCGAGGTCAATGGCCTGATCGCGGCCGTGAAGAAGCTCGCCGGCTAGTCGCCTTCCGGGCTATCCAATTCCACAACCTTGACCCCGGCTTCGGCGAACATGGTGCGGGCGAGCTCAATCTGCGCTGCCCAGCGCTCGGCGCGTTCGGCATCGGCGGCAGGCGCGATCACTTCAGCGATGCCGGCCTGGATCAGGGTTGCGGCACATTGTGCGCACGGCAGTAGCGGCCACACATAAACGCTCGCGCCATCCACCGGCGCGTTGGCGAACAGCAGCGCATTGCGCTCGGCATGAATGATCATGTCGTATTTGGTCTCGCGGTTTTCCAGCCGCTCGGCCAAATCGCGCACCCCCCGGGCGAAACCGTTGAAGCCCAGCGACAGCACGCGGTGCTTTTCGTCCGCAATCACCGCCCCGACCTGGGTCGAGGGGTCCTTCGACCACTGCGCCACATGCTTGGCCAGGCCAATCAACCGTAAATCCCACTTATCGGGCCGCGTCATTATTTTATTCCTTTGAAATCGCGTTGCCGGCACAAATTGTCGCCAAATCCATTCATAACACGACCTGATATTTCGTCTTCATTATGATTTACGTGGAACGCGAAAATCTATTGTGTCACCAATATTTCAACACAAGATTCTACAAATGACTCTCTATTTATTGCGCCACTGGCGCGGTGAACTGAGCCTGCCAGTTAGCTATTTAGTTAACGGTTTCCTTCTCAGTGTCGTCGTTACGATCACCCTGAGTCTAATTGCAAACGGTCTGCTCGCCGAAATGCACAGTGCGTTACTGCTGAGCGTGGTCATCATTGTGATTTGGGTTTTCTTTTTTGCGATTGCTCTATGGCAGTTCGTTGGCATTTGGCGCTCGGCTGTCAACCATATGGCGCGTGGCGGAAAACGAGGTTGGGCGATTATCACCAGGTACATGGTGATTGTTGGAACGATCTTTGCTGTTGGTGCTTTTGTCAGCCAAGGCGTGCCGCAATTGAGGGAGACCTTCGAGTACGCCGCGAGCGAATCCGATTTGAGCGCCCATGAACAGAGGATGCAGAATGGTGGGCGTAATATCGAGTTTACAGGCGGCTTTACATTTGGAGTTGCGCCAAAGTTATCACATTTTATGGAGGCTTTTTTGGGGCTTAGACGCTCTCAGTAATGG
>JAPYQV010000445.1 GCA_029937205.1 Alphaproteobacteria bacterium | reverse complement strand
GCGGAGGGCGGCGAGATCGGCGCCGGGTTCCAGCTTGCCCTTGGCGAGGTCAACGAGTTGCTCGGAGAGGCGCCTTGTCACCTGCAGGTCCCCTCTGATGAGATGAAATAACGACAGACCCTGCAGCACCGAGAATTCTTTTTCCGTATCGCCAATTTCCCGGCACAACTCCAAAGCGCGGCGAAGGGCCGGTTCCACATCCGTCGACGCATAGCCCTTGGTGGCGATCAGGGCCGGACCCATCGGCGTCAGTAAGTTCAACTCAAGCTGCGCCCGGCCCGGCCCGGGCGGCATGGCGCCATGCACCTCCAATCCTTTGGTGAGATGGGCGATGGCTTCCTTATTTGCCGAAACGCGAAATGATCGTGCGCCGGCGGTGCAAAAATAATCGATCGCCAGTTCACTTTCGCCGGCCTCGCTATAGTGATGCGCGATCAGCTCAGGGTTGGTCTCGACGATGTCGGGAAAGCTGGATTCCAGCAATCGTGCCACATTCAGGTGGTGTTGCTGGCGGGTGCGGCGCAGCAGCGAGCCATAGGCCGCATCCTGCACCAACGCATGTTTGAAGATATAGCGGGCGCGTGGCGGCCGGCCGCGCTGATAGAGAAGTTCGGCATCGACCAGTTGGCCAAGACCGTCCTGCAAATCGCTTTCGTCGGCGGTGGAGAGGCCGGAGATCATCTCATAGGCGAATTCGCGCCCCAACACCGAGCCGAGCTGGGCCAGCTCTCGCACCTGGGGCAAACGGTCGAGCCGCGCCATGAGAGATTCCTGTAGCGTATCGGGAATGGACAGGGACGATAGCGGCCCCGTCAGCTCATAGTGATCACCGGCATCGCGTAGGATGTCGGATGCAAGAATTGTCTTGGTCAGCTCCTCCACATAAAGCGGCACACCATCAGCCTTGGTGACAATGTGATCCACCACTTCGGCCGGCAGCGCCTTCATATCGGCGAGGCGCGCGACCAGCGCCGCCGCGTGCTGAATTTCCAAACGGTTGAGGGTGAGCGGCGTAATGTGCGAACGCGCCTGCCAAGGAGCAACGAAATCCGGCCGCGCGGTTGCCACGATTAGGAGGGCTGCGGTCGGCGCCTGATCGATCAACAGCCCGATAAACTCCAATGTCGACGGGTCCGTCCAATGCAAATCTTCCCACAATTGCAGGGTCGGTTGGCGCTCCGCCGCCTCCAGAACCATCGCGACGATCACATCCTGGGTGCGCTGCTTCTGCTGCTTCGGTGTGAGATCGAGCGGCTGATAGCGGCCCTCTGGCACGACCACGGACAACAGATCGGCGAGCAACGGCACCGCTTCATCAAGTGGCTGTTCATAGGCTTCAAGCATGGCCTCAAGCTTTTCAAAGCGCGCCCCGGCGCTGTCTTCCGTCTGCCACCGCGCCAATCGCCTCAAATGCTCGATGACCGGATGGAGCGCGCTGTTGATGTGATAAGGCGAACAGCGCAGGATCAACTGCGACAGGCCTTCGGCGAAAACCACCGCGCGGAGACCATCGACCAGCACGCTCTTGCCGATGCCCGGCTCGCCATTGATCGTCACGACCTGACCACGGCCCTCTTCCTTGACGCTCTGCCAAGCCCGGCGCAAAAGCCCGGTCTCTTCATCGCGCCCGACCAACTCCGGCACAGTCACGTTGCCGCCAAGTTCATCGCCATCCGCCTCAAGCGAGCCGTCGTCGCGCAAACCAAGCACCTCCCAGGTCTGAACCAGACCGCTGATGCCTTTCAGTTCCTGACTGCCCGTGTCTTTGTATTCAAAGCCATCGCCGGTCAGATCCTTGGTTAGGGGCCAATGACAATGCCGTTGCGGCCGGCCAAGCTCTGCAGGCGGGCCGCCATGTTGGGCGCCTCGCCGACCACCGTGCGTTCCTGCGCCATGCCTTCGCCGATCACCTCGTCGACCATTACCGTGCCGGTGGCGATGCCGATACGGACGGCGATCTCGATATCCTGGTCGCGCCCGATGGTCTGATTCAGCCCGGCCATTGCCTCGACAATCGCGAGCGCGCTTCGTACCGCGCGCTCGGCGTTGCGCTCGAGGGATTTTGGGTAGCCGAAATAAACCAAAATGCCATCGCCCATATATTTGGCAATGTAGCCGCCATATTCCTGGATATGCTCAGCACAAGTCTCCTGATAGGCGCGGATGATATCCTGCAGGTCTTCCGGATCGAGGCGGGTGGAGAGCGCCGTCGAATCGGCCAGATCGCAAAACATCACCGTCAGCGACCGGCGCTCGACATTGTCGCTCGCCTGTGCCGCCGGCTGGGTTGCTTCCACAGGACTGGTTGACGCCGGGGCGTCGGCCTCAGGCGAACTGCCGAGATCATTTCGGATCGCCTTCAACAGGCGCAACCGATCGCCGATAGAGACGCCCAGTTCCTTCAGATGCTCTTCCGTTAGATCAGCCAGAATGTCTGTGCCGATATCATTGTCGGCAAAGACATCGCCATATTTGGCGAGCCCCAAGCGCTCCAACCAATCCCTCGTATTTTTATCACGCCGATTTACTCTCCCCCGCAGGAGTTAATAGCAGAAAAATGGCAATCAGTAATGGCCGGAAAATGGGGTCCCCATGTTCAATTCTCCGACCCGGTCTTGTATTTAACTGACAGGCGGCCAGTGCTACCCATAACGCTACCGGTTACGTATGCTCGCCTCGGCAGCAATGAACGCCGAGGAGCACGCAACGTGACAGAAACATACCGCGCCGGCACGACCGGCCTTATCCTGGTCGACCCGTTCAACGATTTTCTTTCCGAGGGCGGACAAAATTGGGAATTCGTCAAGGAAGTCGCCCTGGAGGTTGGCGTTGTCGAGAATCTCAAGCGCGTGCTCGAGGGCGCCCGCGCCAACGATGTAAAAGTGTTCTACGCCATGCACCGGCAGTGCGAAGCGGGCGAATTCGACGGTTGGAAAGCGGTGTCGGGAACCCATGAGGCGATGCGCGACGGCCTGTTCAAAAAGGGCAGTTGGGGCGCCGAAATCCACCCCGACCTGAAACC